>NZ_JBKYMO010000905.1:0-1345 GCF_047302915.1 Massilia sp. CT11-108
GCCATGCCCGCCGCGACGCCGGCGCCGTCCTCATCGGCAAGCCCGAACTCACCGAAGGCGCGTATTCCGATCACCACCCCTCCATCATTCCGCCGCGCAACCCGTGGCACGCGGACTACTGGCCGGGCATCTCGTCGAGCGGTTCCGGCGTCGCCGTCGCGGCGGGCATGGCATATGGCTCGCTCGCCTCGGACACGGGCGGGTCGATCCGCTGGCCGTCCGCGGCGAATGGCCTGACGGGACTGAAGCCGACGTGGGGCCGCGTGAGCCGCCACGGCGCGGCCGAACTGGCGGCGTCGCTGGACCATGTCGGGACCATGGCCCGCAGCGCCATCGACGCCGGCATCCTGCTGGGCGCCATCGCGGGGGCCGATCCGGACGACCCGACGGCGTCGCCGACGCCTGTCCCCAACGACACGCCAGGCGCCGGCATCGCGGGCTGGCGCATCGGCGTGGACGCGGCGTGGAACCGCGACGGCGTGGACGCCGGCACGTGCGCGGTGCTCGCCGAGGCGCTCGCGACGTTTGCCGCGCTGGGCGCGGAAATCGTCGACGTCCGCTTCCCCGACGTCGCACAGACCGTCGCCGACTGGGTGCCGCAATGTGCCGTGGAGGCGGCCGTGGCGCACCGGGACCGCTATCCGCGCATGCAGGCGGATTACGGTGCCGTCCTCGCGGCGGTGATCGAGGCCGGCAAGGCGTTGTCCGGCACCGATTACCAGGCCATCCTGCTGCGGCGCGCGGCCTTCCGCGGCCGTGTCGACCGGGTCCTCGCCGCCGTCGACGTCCTGCTCACGCCCGTGCAGCCGTTCGCCCCGCTCACGCTCGCGCAGATCCGGACGCTGGGCACGCAGCCGGACCTCATCGCCGGGCTGCAGCGTTACACGTGCCCCTTCAACATGTCCGGCCATCCGACGCTCACGCTGCCCGGCGGCTTCACCGACGATGGCATGCCGGTCGGCCTGCAACTGGTGGCGCCCCGCTGGCGCGAGGACGCGCTCGTGCGGGCCGGCGCCGCGTTCCAGGCGCGAACGTCGTGGCACCGGCGCCATCCGGAGCGGTAGCATGGGATCGCGCGTCTTCTACGGCTGGGTCGTCGTCGCGGCGGCGTTCGCGGTCTGTTTCGTCGGATTCGGCTGCGCGTACACGTTCAGTGCGTTCGTACCGGCGCTGCAGCGGGACTTCGAGGCGTCGCGCGGGTCCGTGTCGCTCGTGTTTTCGCTGGCGGGATTCCTGTATTTTGCGCTGGGCGTCGTCAGCGGCCCGCTCGCGGACCGCTGGGGCGCGCGCCGCCTGGCCATGCTCGGCATGCTGCTGGTGGGCGCGGGCCCCAGCGGTCCGCGAG
>NZ_JBKYMO010000906.1:0-1342 GCF_047302915.1 Massilia sp. CT11-108
CCACCGCCGCCGCCGCCCGAGCCCGAGGTCCAGGCGGGCGATGCCAGCTGCGACCCGAACGACGTCTGCTCGTGCGGACGGCGCCAGGACGGCGTGTCACCGAGCGACGTGGACGACGGCGTGATCTCGGCGGCGCTCACGGGCGCGGGCGTATCGCCGTGCGCGGTCGCCGACGTCTTGGCCAGCGCGCGCTGCACGGCGTGGAACACGAACTGGTGGACGGCGCGGCTGTCGCGGAAGCGCACTTCGATCTTCGACGGGTGCACGTTCACGTCGACCATCGCCGGGTCGAGTTCGAGCGCCAGCACGTAGGACGGGAAGCGGTCGCCGTGCAGCACGTCCTCGTACGCGGCTTTCACGGCGTGGACGAGCAGCTTGTCGCGCACGAAGCGGCCGTTGACATAAAAATACTGGCTGTCGGCGCGCGCCTTCGATGCCGTCGGCAGGCCGACGTAGCCGTGCAGGCGCAGCGGGCCGGCGCTTTCGTCGAGCTGCAGGCGGGCCTCGGCGAAGTCGCCGCCGAGGATCTGCGCGCTGCGCTTGGCCGACTCGCTCGTGTTCCAGTGGTCGATCGTGCGGCCGTTGTGGGTCAGGCTGAACGACACGTCCGGCCGCGCCAGCGCGATGCGGCGCACGACTTCGGCGCAGTGGCCGTATTCGGTCTGCTCGGACTTCAGGAACTTGCGGCGCGCCGGCGTATTGAAATACAGGTCCTGCACGTCGATCGTCGTGCCGAACGGGCCGGACGACGGCGACACCGTGCCCTGGTGCGAGCCGACGATTTCCCACGCGTGCGCGGCGCCGTGCGTGCGCGACGTGATCTTGACGGCGGCGACGGACGCGATCGATGCGAGCGCCTCGCCGCGGAAGCCGAGCGTGTTTACGTTCTCGAGGTCGGTCAGCGACGCGATCTTCGACGTCGCGTGACGGGCCAGCGCGAGCGGCAATTCCTCGGGCGGGATGCCGCGGCCGTTGTCGGTGATGGCGATGCGCTTGACGCCGCCTTCCTCGAGCCGGACCGTGACCTGCGTGGCGCCGGCGTCGAGCGCGTTTTCCAGCAACTCCTTCACCACGGCGGACGGCCGCTCGACCACCTCGCCGGCGGCGATCTGCGAGATGAGCTGGTCGGGAAGCTGCTGGATGGGGCGGTGGGTGGGGGCCGGGGCGTTCATCCGTAAATTATAGCTCGCGGCACGCCCCGAAACTGCCACTGTTTGATTTTTGCCAAAACGCTAAATTATTGTTCCCGCACGGGAATCGGCGCTGCGCACAGGTCGAGATGACCGGCCGTGACCTTGGTCCACGGGCCGCCGCGGTTGCGCTGGGCGTCCAGGACGCTCTG
>NZ_JBKYMO010000907.1:0-1340 GCF_047302915.1 Massilia sp. CT11-108
CGGCGGCCTGTGCGAGGTCGAGGTTGCTTGCCAGGGCCTGCGCGACGTAGCGCGCCAGTTGCGGGTCGCCGAAGCTGCCCCACCAGGCGGTCAGGTCGGCGGCCCGGCCTTGCACGGTGACGGGTTGGCCGAGGTAACGGTCAGGGACGGGCGCATCCGGCCGCCGGTAATCGGGGCCGACGGCGCAGCCCGTTGCCGCGACGGCGACGACGGCGGCCGCGAGCAGGCGAATCGTGATCATGGTGTATCCTCGTGTTTTGTGACTAGTGACTATAATACTTATTGGTCACACTTTGTCAAACGTTTCTTCAACGCGTTAAGCTATCGCCATGAACACGACAATCACTTCTTCTTCCCCGAGCAGGGGCCCGCTGGATCACGACGTACGCACGCAGATCGTCGACGCCGCGACGGATTACTTCACCCGCTACGGCTATACCAAGACGACCGTGTCCGACCTGGCCAAGGCGATCGGTTTTTCCAAGGCCTATATCTACAAGTTTTTCGATTCCAAACAGGCGATCGGCGAAGTCATCTGCGCCAACCGCCTGGGCGAGATGATGCGCGCCGTCGATGCCGCGGTCGCCGCAGGGACCAGCGCATCCGACCGCTTCCGTCGCATGTTCCGGGCGTTCGTCGACGTGGGCACGACGCTGTTCTTCGAGGACCGCAAGCTGTACGACATTGCCGCGACGGGCGCCAGCGAGGCTTGGCCGTCGGTGCAGGCCTACGAGCGCTATATCGAGGAGCTCATTGCGAAAATCGTCCGCGAAGGGCGCGAGGCGGGCGAATTCGAACGCAAGACGCCTCTGGACGAGACGGCGAACGCGATCTGCCTCGTCATGAAGCCGTACATCAATCCGCTGCTGCTGCAATACAACCTGGACGGGGCGCAGGACGCCACGGTGCACCTGTCCAACCTCGTGCTCAGGAGCCTGGCCCCGTAAAAAATATCGGTTGTGACCATTGACTTATTTGGTCACTAGTAGAAAAATGGGGACTTTCTTACCAAAGGGAGCTCCCATGTCCATTCGCTCACGCAGCGCGCAGGTCCTGTGCCTGCTGCCGATCGCCCTGGCGGCATGCGGCTACAAGCCCGCCGCCGACGCCCGCACGGCGGCACCCCTGGTCGAGACCGTTCTCGTCCAGGGCGCACCGGCCACCGCCCGTTCATTCACCGGCGTCGTCGGCGCCCGGGTCCAGAGCGACCTGGGCTTTCGCGTGCCGGGCAAGGTGGTGCAGCGCCTCGTCGACGTCGGCCAGACCGTCCACCGCGGCCAGCCCCTGATGCGCATCGATCCCGTCGACCTCGGCCTGCAGGCGCGTGCGCAGGCCGGGGC
>NZ_JBKYMO010000908.1:0-1338 GCF_047302915.1 Massilia sp. CT11-108
CCTGACCCTTCCCCTCAAATTTTCACTACCTGCACCAGATTGATCAGTGTAAGTCGGGCGAGCTGGAAGGCGTGGCGATCCAACTGAGGTCGTACGCAATCGGCCAAATAATGACGTGCCAGGGTTAGTATTGAGAGCGTGGGCCCCGACTTCTTCGTGTTGCCGTAATTGATGTGGTAGCCAGCGCTTGCCGCCGCCAAGCCGATCAGCCAGAGGGCATAGCTGATCAATGCTCCCAGCATCAAGAGTACTTCCAGACGTTGGGGCGCGCGCGTCTGGCTCTCTGATAATGCCATTCCCCATTGAGCATTTTTTAAATCCCGGAAGGTCTGCTCGATCTGCATCCGGCCAGCGTAGATCTCCACTACCTGTTTCGCACTCAATGCTTCCAGGTCCGGGGAGACGGCGAGTAACCACGGTTCAACTTGAGTAGCCCTGTTTTTCTTGCTATTGGAGCTCGTCGTCTTCTTGCCGAAGCTGGTGCGATGATGGCGCCCTTGAGGTGCCTTTTTGTACAGCACCAGCTGACATGGCGTCGCGTTGGAGCGTGCATACTCAAAACGGCCAAGACAGCGTGGCTTTGCTGTCGCTCCGGCATACCAGGTCTTGCAGCCGTCCCATTGTCCGGATCCTTCGGCACATACCATGTCACGGTTCCGGATGCGCCCAATCCACGAAATGTGCATTCTCGTGGCCAGCTTGAACCACGTTGCCCGGAACCCGGCATCAGTGACCAGTATCGGCAGGCATTGATCGGGCAATAGCGAGCATAACGTCTCGAGGAAGCGGCGATGTACCTTCGGAGATCCCAGGTCGCATTCCGCATGCACCTCTTCGTAAAGAACCAAGGCACGTCCCTTGACGGTGACCGCGGCGCGCAAGAGATGCAAGCTTCCGTCAGGCACCAAATTGGACCAGTCGACACTAATGGCAATGTGCCGATGACCAGCCAGGACGGCTTCGTCCAGAGCACGAAAAATCGTTAGCCGCTCAGCCGGCAAATGACGATTACTCAGCAGACGATCACAGCACTTGATGCGATGACGAATGCTCGTCTTCGTGTCTAGACAGCGCCCCATCTTGACGACACCAAGCCCGCCGATTCTGCCGGCCTCTGCCACTTTCGCTATACAGCCGCGGCGCTTGGCATGGATCTCGGGACACTTCGTGTCCAATAGATTTTGTATGATGCGGTGTGCGTGCATGGTTGATTCTCCTTCGCAGTTTGGACGCTACGAAAGAGAGGGCTAACACAGCCATGCATGCACCAGCTTTTTTCACCGGAAGCTAACAGCAACCCCGTCCACCTACAAGAAAAATATGTGGGGAAGGGTCAGG
>NZ_JBKYMO010000909.1:0-1338 GCF_047302915.1 Massilia sp. CT11-108
CGCCTTCCTTGCGGCCCCTGCCCCGCCGCCGTTCACCCCACCTGGAACGGCCCATGCTGATGACCAAGACGATCTCGGAAACTTCTCGCCTCGCGGCACTGACCGCGCTCGACCTGCTGGATACCCGGCCGGAGCCCCGCTTCGACCGCTACACGCGCCTGGCCGCGATGACTTTCGGCGTGCCCATCGCACTCATCACGCTGGTCGACGACAAGCGCCAATGGTTCAAGTCGCGCTGCGGCCTGGACGTGGAACAGACGGCCCGCGAGGATGCCTTCTGCGCCCACACCGTGGCACAACGAGAGATGTTGGTCGTCGAGGATGCGGCCGCGGATCCGCGGTTCGCCGACAATCCGCTCGTCAAGGGCGGGCCGCACATCCGTTTCTATGCCGGGCAGCCCGTCTTCTGCGACGGCCAGGCCGTGGGCACGCTGTGCATCGTCGACCGCAACCCGCGCCGTTTCGACGACGCGCAGCGCCAGTGCCTGCGCGACCTGGCCGACCTGGTCGAGGTGGAACTGAACCAGGCCCGAGTCACGACGGCGCGCGTGATGGCCGAGCAGGCCCTCAAGTCGCTCAACGCGGAACTGGAGCTGCGTGTGTCCCAGCGCACGGTGGAACTGGAAGCCCGCCTCGCGGACCTCTCCACGGAAATCGCCCACCGCAAGGCGGCCGAGACGCTGCTCCGCGATGCCGAAAGCTGGAACCGGACGATCGTCGCGACGTCGTACAGCGCGTTCGTCGGCGCCGATCCCGAGGGCCGCATCACCGAATGGAACCCGGCCGCCGAACGGATCTTCGGCTGGAACCGGAGCGAGGCCGTGGGCCGTCCGTTGGCGGACCTGATCGTGCCGGAAGAACTGCGCGCGGCGCACGCCGCAGGCATGCGCCGCTTCCTCGAGACGGGCTGCAGCACCGTCGTCGACAGGCAGATCGAGCTGCCGGCGCTGACCGCGAGCGGCCGCCGCATCGCCGTCGAAATGAAAGTCGGCGCCTACGAATGGCAGGGCCGGCGCTGCGTCGGCGCGTTCCTCGACGACGTCTCCGAGCGCAACCGCACGCGCCAGCAGCTCGACGAAAAGCAGGAATTGCTGGATGCCGTGCTGGAATCGATCGACGTCGCCGTCGTCGCCTGCGACGCCGAGGGCAACCTCACGTTGTTCAACAAGAAGGCCCGCACGCTGCACGGCCTGGACCGCGCCTGCGTGAAGACGGCCGACTGGCCGACGCATTACGCCCTGTACGAAGCGGACGGCCACACGCCGCTCGCGCCGGACGAAGTGCCGCTCGCGCGTGTCCTGCGGGGCGGCCCGGGGGCGCGATGGCCATCGCCTGTTC
>NZ_JBKYMO010000910.1:0-1337 GCF_047302915.1 Massilia sp. CT11-108
CGCAGTGCCGCGGCGCCCGCCGTGCCCTGGGCCCGGTAGGCGTCCGCGCAGGCTGCGCAAAAGCGCAGCGGGATGCCGGCGACGAGCCAGTAGAGCAGGGCGCCCAGTGCAAAATAGTCGCTGCGCGCGTCGGTCCGGTAGCGGCCGGCGTCATCGGGAAAGAATTGTTCCGGCGCCTGCCACGCCGCGGTGCCTGCATACGAATGCGCGGCGCTGTCCTGCAGGGGGCGATTGGTGCCGAAGTCCGCGAGCTTGAGCGTGCCGGTGTGCGCATCGACGAGCAGGTTGGCCGGCTTCAGGTCCAGGTAGCGCCAGCCGTATTGGTGGACTTTCGCCAGCGCGGTATTCACTTGCGCCGTCCACGCGAGTGCCTGGTCCATGCGAGGACCGTCGCCGCGGCTGCGCAACGCCGCCACGTGGGCGGCGAGGTCGCCGTCCAGCAATTCGAGCGCGAGCGCGGGCTGGCCGTCGTGTTCGCCGCTGTCGAGCAGGCGCACGATGTGGCGCTGGTCCCATGGCTGCAGGCCGCGCAGGAAAGCGATCTCCGCCTCGAAGCACGCGCGCCAGACGGTCCGCTGGGACGGCAATGCGAGCTCCATCTGCGCGCGGTTGACGAGTTTCACCGCGGCCGGCGTGCCGTCCAGCACCGACGCCGCGCGCCACACCTGGCCGTAGCTGGACCCGCCCAGCGGCGCCCGCAGGCGCCAGGCGCCCGCCGTCAACGTGATGATGTCGCCTGCCTCGACCATGTAGCCTCCCGAACGGGCGGCCGGCGCCGCCTCGGCGGGGGATAGCGGGGGGAGGGAGAAAACGTGTTAGAGTCGACAAGATTGCCGTGATCACAACCAGTCGAGGAAGCCATGTCCAAAGCCACGTTCAGTGCCCGGGTATTCGCCTGCTACGTCTTCGTCGTCAGTACCGTGCTCGTCGTCGCGCCGAACGTGCTGCTGGGGATCTTCGGCATCGCTTCCACGTCCGAGGTGTGGATCCGCGTTGCGGGTGTACTCGCATTCAATATCGGCATTTACGCGTGGATCGGCGCCAGGCACCGGCCGTTCCTGGAAGCATCGGTCTACACGCGTGCGCTCGTGTGCGCCGCGTTCGTCGTCTTTGCACTGCTCGGCTTGGTCAGCCCGATGATCGTGCTGTTCGGCCTCGTCGACCTGGCGGGCGGCATCTGGACGTGGGCCGCGCTGAAAGCCGACGCGCGTGCCGTTGCGTCCGCGCCGGCCGGGCTGCACGCGAACGCGCAATAAAAAACCGCGCACGAGGCGCGGTTCCCGGATCTGGTGCTGCGATCAGCGGTGCCAGCCACGGTCATGGCCGCGGTCCCAGCC
>NZ_JBKYMO010000911.1:0-1336 GCF_047302915.1 Massilia sp. CT11-108
GCCCTGCTGGCGCACCACATGGCGTTCGAGGCCCCGCGCCGGCGCACGGACGGGACGGGCGACACCCAGCGCGGCAGCTATCTCGGGCCCCGCTATTCGAGCGAGGAAATCCTCGCCTTCCTCGACCGCAAGGGTTATCCGTACCGGCGCATCGAGAACCGCGCGGAGCGTCTGGCCCTCGTCGCGGAGGCGCTGGCGGCGGGCAGGATCGTCGGCTGGCTGTCGGGGCGGATGGAATTCGGGCCGCGCGCGCTGGGCGCCCGGTCGATCCTCGGCGACCCGCGCAACCCGCGCACGCAGGCGACGATGAACCTGAAAATCAAGTTCCGCGAATCGTTCCGCCCGTTCGCCCCGGCCGTGCTGCGCGAGCGCTGCGCCGAGTACTTCGACTTCGACGGCGATAGCCCGTACATGCTGATGGTGGCGCCGGTGAACGCGACGCGCCGCCGGCCGATGGACATGCAGGCATTCGATGCGGGCGACGACGACATGATGGCGGTCATCAACCAGCCGCGCAGCGACGTCCCGGCCGTCACGCACGTCGATTACTCGGCGAGGATCCAGACCGTCGACAGGGACAGCCACCCCGAGTTCCGCGCCCTGATCGAAGCGTTCGAAAAGCTGACGGGCTGTCCGCTGCTCGTGAACACGTCGTTCAACGTGCGGGGCGAGCCGATCGTGTGCAGCCCGCAGGACGCGTACCGCTGCTTCATGCGCACGGAGATGGATTTGCTGGTGCTGGAAGACGTCGTGCTGTGGCGCCGCGAGCAGCCGCCGTTGCCGGATGACGAAGACTGGAGGAAGACCTATGAGCTCGATTGACGACAAGGTACTGCGAGCGGGGTTGCGTACCCTTGCGGCCCCGCTGTTCGATGCCCTGACCGCCCACTGCGCGCCCGGCCAGGCACCGTTCCCGCTGGGCCCGAATCCGCGCCTCGCCAGCTATTACACGCAGCGCACGCGCACGACGATGGGCTTCGACGATTTCCTCGTACCGTCATGCCTGGACGCCGAGGGATTCGGCGCGCGCCTCGCGGCGCACTGGCGCGCGCACGGGCATCCGGAGCTCGCCGCGCACGCGCCGCAGGTGGCCGAGGCGGCGCGGGCCATGCATGCGCTGTACGTGGCGGCGCGGCCGCAGGCGGAACTGTCGCCCTATGTCTACCAGATGTTCTGAGTAGCGGCGTATGGGCAACCTCGATGTGGATATGGCGGCCGTGGCGCTGGCGCAAGCGCTGCCGCCAGGCTTTATCGCCGTGCCGGCCCCCCCCCAGCCCCGCGGGGGTGGGTTTGACAAAAAATAAGCGGGCGCCGAAATTATAGGGGGTGTTGTGGG
>NZ_JBKYMO010000912.1:0-1331 GCF_047302915.1 Massilia sp. CT11-108
AAAAAAAAGGTTCTTCACGGATTTCCGGGAAACGCGGCTTTGATCTTCAGGAAGAAGAAGGCGCTATCCCGGTAGCCGTAGGCCATCCGCTTCATTACTTTGATGCGGTTGTTGATACCCTCGAGTTGGCCGGTGTGCATCGGCCAGCGTAATCTGGACACGATGCCGCGCCAGTATGGTCGGAGTTTGGCGGCGAACTTACGCAGCGCCTCGATACCGCTGTCTCGTGCCATGGCGAGCCAGTTACGCCAGGAGGCAAGCCACGACCTGGCACTGCCATGCTGCCATAGCTCTTTCAAACTGGCCTTCATGACGTAGACGGTCATCAAAGTCTGGTTCGCCGTGAGCAGTTCGTTGAGCGTGGTTCGCTGGTCGGGTGGCACGTTCTCCGGATTGCGCAGCAGGAGCCAGCGAGCTCGCTTCACGACCTTGCGTTGAGGGCGGTTGTCGCGCAGACGATTGGCCTCGTCGACACGTACGCGGTCGATTACTTCACGGCCGTACTTGGCGATGACGTGAAACAGATCGTAGACGACACGGGCGTTCGGACAGTGCTGCCGTACTTCCAGGTCGAATGCCGTGTTCATGTCCATCGCGACGGCTTCGATATTGGTACAACGCCGCACGCCAAGCCAGTCGAAAAACGGCCGGATCGCCTCACGGCTGCGACCTTCTCCAACCCAAAGGACGCGTCGGGTATCGGCATCCAGCACAACGGTTGCGTAACGATGGCCCTTGAAAAGGGCGAATTCATCCATCACAAGCCGCTTTGGCTGTGGCTCGGGCAGTGCGGCCAGTTGGCGTTCCAGCCGGGCGCGCTCGATCGTACGCACCGTTTCCCAATGCAGACCAGCGAGCTTGCAGACGTGAGCGACAGGCAGTTTTTCGCACCATCGACTCACGAAATCGGCCAGCGAGCGGGTTACTCGAGCGTGGCGATCAAGCCAGCTCACGCGCTCGGTTCGTGTGCCGCATTGTCCGCACCGAAGGCGCCTGATCGGTACTCGCAACCACACCGGTTGCCCGAACATCGGCAGCTCTCGAATATGCCTTACTCCTGCTTCGTGCACGCGATAGCAGTGATGGCCACACCCACTACAAACCATCGGAGCCGATGGACAGCGCCGCAGATCGATCCATATGGCGTCGGCACGCCGTTCCAATTTTGATGCGATGAAGCCTTCCCAGAACGGGAGCTCGAGATTATGATTCGTCATGAAAGCGGTAAGTTGAGTCAGGTTTTGTTGGTCGCACAACAAGTCTAACTCTTCTTTACCGCTTTCTTTGTTTACCGGTTACTTCCCGCTAATCCGTGAAGAACCAAAAAAAAG
>NZ_JBKYMO010000913.1:0-1330 GCF_047302915.1 Massilia sp. CT11-108
GTCTATTAACGGGGCGGGCCGCCCCTGTATCACCAGGGGGTGGGGGAGGCCCGCCTCGCCCCGCGCCGGGCCCCGCGGTGCTCGCGCCGGACGAGCCGCGTGCAGCCGCCGTCGCGGGCGAAGCCGAGACGCAGGGATGCGTGCCAGGAGGTGCAGGTCGGGTCGTCGAAGGGCATACCCGATGAGTTAGCACGATGCGTGCCACTCGCGGGACAGAGGAACGCGCGGACGCGGCGCACCAGCACGGCACCGGCGGCACCGGAACGGTGCAGGCGCACGCCCGGATCAGGTGATCAATATGATTTCGGCAACGTCAAAGGTGAAGCCGACAGAGGGCCGCGCGCGGCGACCAGGTGAGGAAATCGGAGGGTGTCCGCGGGCCGGACCGGCGAAAGCACCGGTCAAGCGGGCGAACCAGGGCTGAAAAAAATCAGCGGCGGCGGCGCAGCGGGCGGGCGATGCGGACCGGACGCAGGGCGCGTTCGCGGTCGGCGGCACGCTTGTAGGCGGCCAGTTCGAACGTCAGCGCCAGGGCGATGCCGGCCGGGACAGCGGCGGCGAAGCCGAGGGCGAGCAAGGCGACGGTTGACAACAGAATAACGATAGTACTTGGGCGCGGCATGATATCCACCTTTTCTCTAAAACCGTGGTTCCATCCTGCCACAGCTGGGATTTGCTTGCAATCACGTGTCGTGCCGTGCGAGGGCATTCCAGGCATTTGCTGTACTTAAAAAGAGACGTCCGCTGAGCTCACTCAACAAAGTCGACGCGCGCAGGCGGTCCAGCACCGGTCCCTTGACCTCGGCCAGGTGCAGGCGGACGTCGCGCCGGGCCAGGGCGCGATTCAATTCGAGCAACCCGAACAGCGCCGAACTGTCGATGGCGTTCACGGCCGACAGCACGAGCACCAGATGGCGCGCCTCGCGGTGCGCGGCCAGTTCTTCCTCGATGCGCTCGCTGACCGCTTCGATATTCCCGAAGAACAGCCCCGCGTCCACGCGCAGCAGCAGCACGTTCGGATCCGTCTCGGCCGAGTACCGGTCGATGTTGCGGAAGTGTTCAGTGTGCGGAATCCGGCCCAGCACCGCGATGTGAGGCCGGCTCTCGCGCCAGATCATCGTCCCCAGCGACAGCAGCAGCCCCAGCACGACGCCCGCCTCCACCCCGAGCAGCAGGACGCCGCCGGCCGTCGCCACCAGCGCGAGCGCGTCGGCGCGGTCGTAGTTCCATGCGGTGCGCAGCCAGTCTCTTATTAACATCTACGAGCCCACGAGACGGAGCTACATGGAGGTGGCCCGGGTGGTGTTGGGAAAAAAGAGGGGGGGGGGGG
>NZ_JBKYMO010000914.1:0-1329 GCF_047302915.1 Massilia sp. CT11-108
GTCGCCCAGCCGCGCGATGGTCGTGCGCAGGTCCTCGGTGTAGTCGGCCAGGCGCCAGTCGTTCAGCCGTTCGCGCCCGCCGCTGCCGCCATGGCCGCGCAGGCTGAGCGCATGCACTTCGAAGCCGGCGTCGGCGAACCAGGGCAGGACGTGTTCCTCCCACACCCAGGCGCCCACGCAGATGCCGTGCACCAGCAGCAGGCGCGGACTGTCCGGACGGGGCGTCGCCGGGCGGCGCGTGATCAGTTCGAGTTCCATGCGGTCGTCGTGAGTCGCTCTCGACTGTATGGTAGCGCAAACGTCATGACCATGTAATACTGTCGTTCCCGCGGAAGCGGGAACCCATGCAGAGCGTCCTGGTCACCTCAGTATGGGTCCCCGCCTGCGCGGGGACGACGGTCACTTCAGTCGCCGAGCCTCAACGCCTTCGCGACGTCCTCCCACGCCACCAGCTTGAAGTTCTGGGGCCCGTCCGGCAGCCGCTTGTGGCCATCCTGCACGACGAGCAGGCCTTGGCCATATGGCCCGCCCAGCCGCGCGGACGTCACGTCCAGGCCATCCGTCTCGGACGTCCCGTCGATGCCCCGCGCCGCATCGGTGCCGATCCGGAACGCGCCGCGCACCGTGAACGGCGCCGTGGCATCCAGCACGACATAGCTGTCGTTGCCCTGGCTCGACACGACGACCCAGCTGCCCGTCTTGCCGTGATAAATGCCCATGCCTTCGACGTCCGCATGCAGCGGGCCGCCCACCGGCAGCACGAGGCGCGGCGACATCGGCTTCGCCGCATCGGCGTCCGCCACCCACAGGCCGCGCTTTTCCTCGCCCATGAACAGCAAGCCGGTGCGCTCGTCGGCCACGCAGCCTTCCGGCTGGCTCGCGAGGCGCCAGCTGCGCGCCAGCGTCGCGCCGAAGCGGCCGTCCGTGCGCGTGATGCGGTATTGCTGGAAGCGTCCGTCCTTGTCGTTGACGATCGCATCCAGCCCGCCCTGCGGCGTGCGATAGAGGCAGGCGCCGTAGATGTCGGACAGCGTCGTGGGCAGGCGCGCGGCTTCCGTGACGGTGCCGTTCCCGTCGATGGCGAACAGCACGATCGCGTTCTCGTCGCGCTGCGTGGCCATCGCGAGATCGACGCGGACGCCGGCGCCGAACGCGAGGTCCTGGCGCACATCGACGTTGTTCAGGCGGCCCGCTTCCAGCAACTGCGTCTGGCGGCCCGCCAGGTCGTACACGAGCAGGCCCTGTTTCTTGTTCGTGCCGAGGATGCGGGCGCCGTCCGGGTCCGACGGGTGGATCCAGATCGCGGGATCGTCGGCAGCGTCGCCCGCC
>NZ_JBKYMO010000915.1:0-1326 GCF_047302915.1 Massilia sp. CT11-108
CGCCCGCTTCGGCCTGCCCGCGTTCCCGACCACGACGATCGGCTCGTTTCCGCAAACCCCCGCCATCCGCGCCGCACGTGCGGCGTGGCGCCGCGGCGAGCTGGCGGATACCGCGTACGACACCGCGATGCGCGCCGAGATCGCCCATGCCGTGCAGGTGCAGGAAAACCTCGGGCTGGACGTCCTCGTCCACGGCGAGGCCGAGCGCAACGACATGGTCGAATACTTCGGCGAGCAACTGGACGGTTTCGCGTTCAGCGCCAACGGCTGGGTGCAGTCGTACGGCTCGCGCTGCGTGAAGCCGCCCGTGCTGTACGGCGACGTGGCCCGCCCCGCGCCGATGACGGTGGCGTGGACCGCGTACGCGCAAAGCCTCACGGCGCGGCCGCTGAAGGGCATGCTGACGGGGCCTGTCACGATCCTGCAATGGTCGTTCGTGCGCGACGACCAGCCGCGCGCCCTCACCTGCGCCCAGATCGCGCTGGCGATCCGCGCCGAAGTCACCGACCTGGAACGGGCCGGCATCGGCATCGTGCAAATCGACGAGCCGGCGCTGCGCGAAGGCCTGCCGCTGCGCCGCGCCAGCCGCGGCGCCTACCTGGACTGGGCCGGTCGCGCATTCCGCATCGCTGCGAGCGGCGTCGCCGACGCGACGCAGATCCACACCCACATGTGCTACGCCGAGTTCAACGACATCCTGCCGGCCATCGCGGCGCTGGACGCCGACGTGATCACGATCGAGACGAGCCGCTCGGACATGGAACTGCTGGCCGGTTTCGGCGCGTTCGCGTACCCGAACGAGATCGGCCCAGGCGTGTACGACATCCACTCGCCGCGCGTTCCGGCGACGTCCGACATGGTGCGCCTGCTGCGCAAGGCGAGCGCCGTCGTGCCGGCGGACCGGCTGTGGGTGAACCCGGACTGCGGGCTCAAGACGCGGGCCTGGCCGGAGACCGAAGCGGCGCTGCGCAACATGGTGGCGGCGGCGCGGCTGTTGCGGGACGAAGCGCGTGGTGGGCAGGTACAGGCGGCCTAGACCGGGTGAATACCGCGCGTGGTGAAATAGGCCTCCAGCGTATCCCGCTCCCCAGCCCGGTCCACCAGCGCGACATACGTATCCGGCCGCACGAGATAGACCGCGTCGCGCACGAGACCGGCCGCCTGGCAAGCGTCGCACCAGTCGTAGCGGTACAGTTCGATGCCGCGCCCGGCGCACCAGGTCTGCAGCGCCGGCGCCGCCTCGCCGTACACGTGCACCTGCCAGGCGATCGCCGCGAGCGGCGCGTGGTTGTCCGGGCCGCCGCCGTAGCCCGCCCACGGCAGCCG
>NZ_JBKYMO010000916.1:0-1318 GCF_047302915.1 Massilia sp. CT11-108
ACCGCATCGTGCTGCCGCATGCGTGGCGCGATGCGCTGCCGGCGGGCTTCGCGGACGACGTCCGCGCGCGCGGCGCGAGCGTGGCGTGCGTGGAGCGGATCGGAATCATTTGATGTAGGCTTGCAGGGTGAGCCGGAAGGAGTCGACGATGTTGCGGATGTTTGGATTGGGTGGGGCAAAGTGCCCGCGCTGTTCGCAAGGGACGGGCGCGGCGGACGGCTATTGCACCGCCTGCGGCCTGATGCTCGGCACGCCGCGCAACGAGCCCGTGCTGGTGGAGAACCGCTGGGTGCCCGGTCCGGACGAACTGGCCGTGTTCTTCGGCGTGCGCGCGCTGTCCGGCGTATTCGTCAAGACCCTGCGCGTGCCCGCCACGGCACGTGCCTACATCCTGCAGGGCGATCAGGCCACCGAAGTGCCGCAGGGCGAGTACGAGATCGAAGGCTTCTTCACGCGCCTGAACCACCTGCTGCGCGACCAGCATGCGGAGATCCTCGTCACGAGGAGCGGCGCGCTGCCGGTCGAGTTCGAACTGGATGGCCTGGTCAGCGCCGAACATCTGGAGGTGTCCGCGCGGCTGGCGCTGTCAGTCCGGATCGAGAGCGTGCCCGCGTTCGCGCGCCATTTCATGACGATGCCCGGCACCGTGAAGGCCGACCACCTGCGCGAACTGCTGCTGCAGCCGGTGCGCCAGCTGGCGGGCGAATTCGTCGGCGCCCGTTCGCTGCGCGAGATGGCGGGGCAGCGCGAACTGCGCCCGGAACTCGACCAGCACCTGCAGGGCGGCCTCGCGACCCTGCTCGCGGATTACGGGCTGGCCATCGTCCGCGTGGAGACGCTGGCGCTGCGCCACGACCGCTTCGACGCCAACCGCGCCCGCATCGGCAGCCTGTGGCTGGCCGTCGATGAGCAGCGGGTGAAGGTCGAGCATGCGCGCCAGCTCGACGAGCTGTATACCGACGACGAGTGGCGCCGCATCGCGCGCGAGGAAAGCCAGGCGCGCCTCGCGCACCGCCGCGCGGAACTGCGCCAGGGCGCCGGCATCGAGCGTGCGGAGATGAGCCTGCAGAACGCCGAGCGCGCGCAGGCGATCCGCGCCCGCGAGATCGAGCTGTATGGCCGGATCGTCGAGTCCCGCTCGCGCAAGCACGCGATCGAACGGGGCGCGCAGGATCTCGTCGCGGAGCTGGAACACGAGCTGGCGCAGAAACGCGGCGCGCGCGTGGACCAGGAAACGGAATGGGCGCATTTGCGCGAGCTGGCCGCCGTGCGCATGCGCGAAGAGGTCGCCCTCGCGCGCCAGGACGCGGCGCAGGCC
>NZ_JBKYMO010000917.1:0-1288 GCF_047302915.1 Massilia sp. CT11-108
TGGGCTCGGATTTGTGTATAACACACAGGCCTACGCCATCGCGGGCGCGCCGGCGCCGGCGCTGCTGGGCGTCCTCACGGGCTATCTCGCGCTCGTGCCGGGCGGCGCGCCGCTGTCGTTCTCGCTCGTCTCGCTGCTGCTGCTGGGCCAGGGCCATTCCGGTGCCGCGCTGGGCCTGTTCTGCTGGGGCGCGTTCGAGCTGTTCCTCGTCGATAAATTCATCCGCCCGAAGCTGATCGGCCGGCGCGTCAACCTGCCGTTCCTCGCCGTGCTGTTCGGCCTTCTCGGCGGCGTCTCGACCCTGGGCGTGCTCGGCCTGTTCGTCGGTCCGTTCATGATGGCGATCCTGTTCGAGTGGCTGCGCGACAATACCGATTTTAATACCAATTCGTCCGTCGACATGGATACCTCCAGCAGGGAGGGCGAGACCAATCTTGTCTCCCCTGACCGGCTCGACAATACCAATTAAATACCTGTTGACAAGCCTATCAGTGCTGCCTATAGTGCCCTGACCTTCCCGGCACAGCACTCATATGATCGACTATCTCATCGGCGTCGACGGCGGCGGCACCGGCACCCGCGTGCGCCTTGCGCGCTTTTCTCCCCACGGTGTCGTCGAACTGGCCCAGGGCGCCAGCGGCCCGTCCGGCCTCGGCCTGGGCATCGCCCGCGCCTGGGCTTCCGTCCAGGACGCCGTCGCCCAGGCCTTCGCCGCGGCCGGCATCGAACAACCTTCGCTTGACCGCATCGCCATCGGCCTGGGCCTCGCCGGCGTGCACAATCGCCAGTGGGCGCAGGCGTTCGAGCAGGCGAATCCCGGCTACGCCGCGCTGCGCCTCGAAACCGATGCTTTTTCTACCCTTTTGGGCGCGCACGGCGGCCGTCCCGGCGCCATCGTCGCCATCGGCACGGGCAGCGTCGGCGAAGTGCTGCAGCCCGACGGCACGCGGCGCGAAGTGGGCGGCTGGGGCTTCCCCGCCGGCGACGAAGCGAGCGGCGGCTGGATCGGCCTCGCCGCCATCAACCATATCGAACAGGTGCTCGACGGACGCCGGCCCGGCGGCGCCTTCGCCGACGCCGTCGTCGACGCGTGCGGCGGCAACCGCGCCGCGATCCAGGTCTGGCTCGGCCAGGCCACGCAGACGACGTACGCCACGCTCGCGCCGCTCGTGCTGCAGCACGCGGACGACCCGGCCGCGCGCGCCATCCTGGTGCAGGCCGGCGAGGAAGCTGCCGCCATCGCCCGCGCGCTCGACCCGGACGGGCATCTCCCCCTCTGTGTCGTATT
>NZ_JBKYMO010000918.1:0-1316 GCF_047302915.1 Massilia sp. CT11-108
GGGTCGAACAGCGCGGGCCGCAACCGGCCGCCGACGAACCCCACCACGGCCGCGCCGAGCACGATCAGGGGGAACGGCACGCCCAGCAGGTCGATGCCGATGAACGCGGCGAGCGCGACGCCGACCAGCAAGCCATTGCGAAGCGTCCGGCTGCCGATGCGCCACGCGGCCGCCAGCACGATCGCGACGACGGCCGGCTTGATGCCCGCCATGATCCCGGCGATGGCGGGCACCTGGCCCCACGTCATGTAGATCCACGACAGCGCGATCAGGACGACCAGCGACGGCAGCACGAACAGCACCCCGGCCGCGATCCCGCCCGGCACGCGGTGCAGCAGCCAGCCGATGTAGATGGCCAGCTGCGTCGCTTCCGGTCCCGGCAGCAGCATGCAGTAATTCAGCGCATGCAGGAACCGCCGCTCGGAAATCCAGCGGCGGCGTTCGACGAGCTCGGCATGCATCATGGCGATCTGCCCGGCCGGGCCGCCGAAGCTGATGAAACCCAGCTTGAGCCAGTAGCGCAGGGCGGTGCGGAAGGAAACGGGAGCGGGCGGGGCGGACAAGGTGGTGGGCGAACGAATGGATGAGTTGCCCATCTTACACGCATCACGCGGGTGGGCGATGACTCACTTCCACCAGGATGCCGCCCGGCGCGTGAACGTAGAATAGCGTCGCCCCGCGCTGGAGCGACACGGGCGGCAGGTCCGTCACGCCCGCCGCCTCCAGGCGCGCGTGGGCGGCGTGCACGGCCGCGTCGGAGTCGACGAGGAAGCCGATATGGAAGTTGTCTGGATAGTCCTGCGCGCCTTCCGTGCGGCGCCGCGTGAGGACGAGCGCGACTCCGCCTTCGCCCAGCAGCAGGGCGAAGCCGTTATTGCCGCGCGTGTCGACCAGGCGGAAGCCGAAATGGGTGGTGAAGAAGGCGGCGGTGGCCGCGACGTCGGGGACGGGAAGGTCGAGGTGATTCAGTTGCATGACGTGCTCCGATGATGGGCTCGTACGGAACGATCCGCCGCTGAGGGCATGCGCGCACGAACCCGTTAAGCGCAATGGCGCCGGACGGTTCGTCGCGGGTACTCATGCGCGCACGCATGGAACAGAGCTTCTGCGCATGGCGCGCGAAGGGACCGGGCTTACCAAAAACGGTCCTGCCTTTTTCGACGCGGTCATCGTAGCACAGGTATAAAAAAAGGAAGCCCGCAGGCTTCCTTTTTGTCAGGGCAACGCGTTTATTGACGCGTATCCACCTGGATCAGCGGCTCGTTGACCGGCGGCGGCGCCGGCTTGCGCGTGCGGCGCGGACGTGCCGGCGGCTC
>NZ_JBKYMO010000919.1:0-1316 GCF_047302915.1 Massilia sp. CT11-108
CAGCAGCGCGGGACGGCCGTGGCGCTGTTTCTGCGCATCGCGCGCGAGGGCCGCCTTGTACATCAGGCCCACACGTTCCGGGCTGTTGCGCGTGCCCATCAGCGCGAAGCCGGCGGCGCCCAGCGCCAGCCGGCGCGCGTCGTCGGCGCGCAGCGTTTCCAGTGCGGCGACGAGTTCATTTTGTTCAAACACGTCCGGCAGCATCCACACGGCGTCGTGCGGGAATTCCGCCATCGCGCCGTTGGCGTTGATGATCACGGGCAGGCCGTAGATCATGCAGTCGAGGACCGTGCCCGACGTCTCGCCGCGCGAGCTGGTGCGCAGCTGCACGCCGAGGTCGGCGGCCTGCAGCCAGCGCAAATAATCGTCGTCCGACGTCCAGCCGGAGATGCGCACGCGTTCGCCGGCATGGGCGGCGGCGATGGTGTCCGTCATCTGGCGGCCGTAGTCGCCGCCGTGGTTGGCGCCGACGAACACGAGGTGGCAACTGGCGTCGCCGTGCAGGCTGGAAGCGAGCCAGGCCTGCAGCAGTTCCAGGCAGTGCTTGGTGGGCGCGACGAAGCCGAAGTTACAGACGACGAAGGCGTCGTCCGCGATGCCGAGCGCGCGCCGCGCCTGCATGCGGTCGTTCTCGGCCGGCACGGCGCGGGGCAGCTGCGCCGGGCTCCAGTCGGCGCCGGCCTCCGGGCCGTACCACTCGCGCGCGAGCTGGCGCGCGTAGTCGGAGTGGACGATCACGTGCGACGCGTCCTGCAGGATCTCCAGGTTGCACGGGTAGTCCTGCTTGGCGCGTTCGAGGCCGTCCGGCGCCATGCTCGCCTGCACGGCCGCGTAGCCGTGCGAGTGGAGCAGGCTGCGCGTCCACACGTCCGGCATCGCGCCCGTGACCTGCTCGTACGAGAGCATGCCGCTCAGGAAGAAGTCGTGCAGCACGACGACACCAGGATGGCGCTGCAGCAGCGGCATCATGTGGCTGTGGAACGGGCTGTTGCCGAACTGGTAGACGATGTGCCGGTAGCGGTCCGGATGCGCGTCGAGCCATGCGGGCGGATGCCGCGGCAGGTGCGCGAGTTCCGGCGGCAGTGCCACCTCCGCCTGGTGGACGATCAGTTCCACGTCGAAGTGGGGCAGCAGCGTGGGCAGCACGCGCACGGCGTAGTCGGCGACGCCCGTGCGTTCCGGCGGCAGCGGCGACAGGAAGGCGATGCGCGGCTTCTCGGGCGCGTCTTGCGCCGGCGCGGCCGCATGCGCTTCCAGCGCGGCGATCGCGCGGCGGGCGCTGTTGTCCCAGCTGAACTTGCGCGCCTGGACGGCGC
>NZ_JBKYMO010000920.1:0-1315 GCF_047302915.1 Massilia sp. CT11-108
AACGCCATCTGCGTCTTGAAGCCTTCCAACGCCTCCACCACGGGCCGCTGGTTGTCGGGGTGCCACACGCCACTCTTGACCAGGGCCCAGGCGCGCCGCGCGGGCGTGCCCACGGCCGGCGTCCAGGATGTGCCCGCGCCGGCACCGGCACCTGCACCTGCACCTGCGCCCGTGGCGAGTCCTCCGGCCGCCGGTACGTCAGCGGCGCTGTCGAAAGTGGCCAGCGTCGCCATGACCAACAGTACGCACGTGCTGGCGGCCGTGGCGGGCGAGAGCAAGGTGACGGGGACGTCCGGCGTCGACACGCTCGTGTACACGACCGCGCGCGCCGGGGCGACCATCGTCGCCGCCGCCGGCGCGGTGTCCGTGACGGACGCCGTTGGCAACCACGCGACGCTGGCGGGCGTCGAGCGCATCCAGTTCAACGACGGCGTGGTGGCGCTGGACGTGAACGGCAGCGCGGGCGCGGCATACCGCCTGTACCAGGCCGCGTTTGCGCGCACGCCGGACAGGACGGGCCTCGGCTTCTGGATCGACGCGCTGGACAAGGGCACGCCGCTGGCGCAGGCCGCCTCCGGTTTCATCGGCAGCGCCGAGTTCGCCAAGCTGTACGGCAGCAACGTGAGCGACGCGCAGTTCGTGGATGCCCTGTACCAGAACGTGCTGCACCGCGCGCCCGACGCCGCCGGCTATGCGTTCTGGACGGACGCCCTGCATTCGACGTCGCGCGCGGACGTCCTCACCGGTTTCAGCGAGAGCGCCGAGAACAAGGCCCAGGTCGCCACCAGCATCGGCAACGGCATCGATTACGTGGCGCCGGCCGGCGGCACCCTGTCGGGTTCGGGGGCGCTGAAGATGGCCAACGTCGCGTTCAGCGGCAATGCCCACGTGCTGCAGGCCGTGGCGGGCGACAGCAAGGTGACGGGGACCGCCGGCGTCGACACGCTCGCCTACACGACCGCGCGCGCCGGCGCGACCGTCGTCGCGGACAACGGTGTCGTGTCCGTGAAGGATGCCGTCGGCAACCACGCGACGCTGACGGGCGTCGAGCGCCTCCAGTTCAGCGACGGCATGGTGGCGCTGGACGTGAACGGCAATGCGGGCGAAGCGTACCGCCTGTACCAGGCCGCGCTGGGCCGCACGCCGGACAAGACCGGCCTCGGCTTCTGGATCGATGCGCTGGACAAGGGCACGTCGCTGGCGCAGGCCGCCTCCGGCTTCATCGGCAGCGCCGAGTTCGGCAAGCTGTACGGCACCCACGTGAGCGACGCGCAATTCGTGGAAGCCCTGTACCAGAACGTGCTGCACCGCGCGC
>NZ_JBKYMO010000921.1:0-1312 GCF_047302915.1 Massilia sp. CT11-108
AACCCGTGCGCAGCAGGGCCAGCGCCTGCGGGCCGAAATCGTCGAGGCGGGCGCGCCGGCCGATGAGAGGCGTGCCCGTGTCGCGGGCCCAGTCGTGCATCACTTCGAAGCTGCCGTCTTCCTCGTCCGTTTCGACATAGCAGGCGCGCTCGAGTTCCAGATGCTTGCCGAGCAAGGTGCACGACCCTTCGATGATGTCGGACGGGTGGTGCAGGCGGCGCAGGCTGTCGACCACCTGCAGCTGCACGGCGTGGCGCCGCTCCAGTTGCACGCGCTGGGTCGTCTCGCTCGTCACGCACAGCATGCCGCGCACGGTGCCGGCATCGTCGCGCACCGGAGAATAGGCCAGCGTGAACCAGGCGTTGTACGGCTTGCCGTTGCGGTCGATCGGGCTCGGCACGTCCTCGCCGTACGTGGCGTGGCCCGCGAGGGCGCGTTCGACCAGCGGCTTCAGGCCGGGCCAGCGGTCGGGCCAGACCTGCGCCAGTGGGCGGCCGAGCGAAGCGGGATGGGTGCCGTCGAGGAGAGGGATGAAGGCGGCGTTGTACAGCAGCGCCAGGTGCGGGCCCCAGGCGAGGTACATGGGGAATTCGGATTCGAGGATCAGGCTGACCGCATTGCGCAATGCGGGGCTCCAGCGGTCCGGCGGGCCGAGTGGGGACGCCGACCAGTCATGGACGTGGTAACCGGCGCGGACGGCGCCGGTGCTGCCGAGGAGATGAAAGTCGCGCGTCGCTGCTTCCATGCCGATCGCTTCCGAGTCCGAAAGCGGTCATTTTATGCGCAAATGCATAAGCTGGAACGGCCATGAAAAAAAATACATTTTCCGCGCGAGAAACTCCGTTGATACCTGGAGAACAAAATGTCTCCGAAGGACCATTTGCGGCGGCAAACGTACAGCTGATGCCTAGGGGATGGGGCTTGATGGCAAGACTATAACGGACGTCCCGCCCGCGTGGCGCACGGGACGTCAATACGTCATCGCGTTACGGCGGGCTCCCCGTGCCCCCGATGGTCGTCAGAACTTCGCGCGCACGCCGAACGTGATGTTCCGCCCCGGCAGCGGCGCAATATCCTTCAGCAGCGACGTGGCCAGGCGGATGTCTTCGTTGAGCAGGTTCTTTGCCGTCACGAAATACGTCAGATCGACGTGTTCGAGCTTCTGCGTGTACGAGACATTGGCATTGACCTGGTTGTACGACGGCGTCGTGGACGTCTCGAACGCCGCGAGGCGGTCCTGGCCGCGGGCGTGCGTCCAGTCGAGGCCGGCGCGCCAGTGCGGCTGGCGGTAGCCGATCGCGGCGTTCGAGAC
>NZ_JBKYMO010000922.1:0-1310 GCF_047302915.1 Massilia sp. CT11-108
GCAGCGCCTCCCCCTGCGCGGGTGCCGGACAGGCCTTCAAGGCCGCGTCGGCGAGCATGAAGCCGCCGGACGTCGCGGACATCGTCGTGATGGCGATCTCCGGACGCGGACCGGGCGGCTGCTCCACGCGCATGACCTCGGCCCGCTGCAGCCGGTAGCGCCACAGCGCGGTCGACGCATCGCCCACGTCCAGGCCGAACGCGTCGCGCAGTGCGGCGGCCGGGTCGGCACCCTGGTGGACGGCATTCAGGAACGTCCCCAGCTTCCTGCGCCGTTCGCCGGCCCCGAGGATGTAGTGCGCGAGGAGCCAGGAACGCGCCTCGAATTCCACGCCCGCCGCCCGGCGCCGCGTGTCGGACAGGTTCGCGAACGGACGCGGTCCCAGTACGTCGGCATAGTCGAGGTTGTAGCGGTGGCCCTGGTCGAGGAAATAGAAATACCGGCCCACGCCAGGCGGCGTGCGGCCGATCACCATCTGCGTCGCGCCGAAGCGCACGCCCGCGAAATAATTCGCGAAGCCTTCGATCCAGGCGGACGGGCCGCGCACGTCCGTGTGACGATACAGGAAGTGGCGTGCATACGCTTCCGACGCGTACGAAAGTCCTTCGTCGAGGGGCGTCTTGACGAGCTTGTCGTCGTCGATGGCGGCCAGCGGCGCCGTCCGCACGAGGAAGCCCTGGGTGCCGTCCGTGCAATCGCGGAACAGCGCGATGCCGTTGGCCGGGCGGTCCGCCGCCACGCGGTCGAGGTCGCGCACGTCGTTCAGGTACACGAGGTTCAGCTTGGCCTCAGGGCCGGCCGACTTGGGGCGGTAGTCGTCCGTGTACACGCGCAGCAGGCTGTCGAGGCGCTCCAGGTGTTCCACGAGCCGGGCCACGTCGTCGCGCGGCGCGTCGGACAGGACGACCACGTGGGCGCTCTCGGCCCGCACCCACGACGACGTGCTCCGCTGGCCCGTGACGACGATGCTTTGCGGACCGGCGTCCTGTGCAAAACAGGCGCCGCCCACGAGCGTACAGACGGCGGCAACGGCCGCCGCCGACCTTTTGAATGGTGAACCCACGATTCCCGACTCCTTGACAGTATTTACGAATGTACAACCCTGTCATTCTACCGGGATCGTTGCCGATTGCACATTATATATTCAGTGCCGGGCGTCCGATGGCGCCCGTACCGGCACGGATTGCCGCCCCGCCCGCGCCGGCGCGGCCGCAGGACGTCATAGAAAAAAACCCCCCCAAGTAAATAGAAGCCATCGAACGCCTGACCCGCGAGAAGCTGAAGGGTTTATGATTGCGGATGAGAACAAG
>NZ_JBKYMO010000923.1:0-1309 GCF_047302915.1 Massilia sp. CT11-108
TTTCCAGCGTCCCCAGGATGCGCGTGACGGCCGCCGGCGAGCGGCCCAGCTTGCGCGCGGCGGACGCCATGCTGCCCGCGTCGAGGATGGCGAGGAACACGTGCAGCTCGTCGAGTCGGTCCATGATTATTGCAAAAGTCGGAATGCTGAATTGTCATTATGCCGGATTCCGGCGTGAATGGTCCGGCGCTACGATGCAGGGACCGACAACGACCACAGAGACGACCATGACCCGCATCCTCCACGGCACCCCCCTGTCCGGCCACACGCACCGCGCCCGGCTGTTCCTGCACCTGCTCGACCTGACCTACGACTTCGCCGACAGCCCGGCCGACGTGCGCAAGTCGCCCGCGTTCCGCGCGCTGAATCCTCTGGGCCAGATCCCGGTGCTGCAGGACGGCGACGTGGTGCTGGCCGACAGCAACGCCATCCTCGTCTACCTCGCGAAGCGCTACGCGCCGGGCAGCGCCTGGCTGCCGGAAGACCCTGTCGGCGCCGCCCGCGTGCAGCGCTGGCTGTCGCAGGCGGCGGGCGAGATCATGTTCGGCCCGGCCGCCGCGCGCGTGTCGGCCCGGTTCTACGACACCGGCGTGCCGGCGCCGCTGTCGCAGGCGCTGGCCGCCCGCGTGCTGGGCCTGATGGAAGGCGAGCTGGCCACGCGCGAGTGGCTCGCCGGCACCGCGCCCACGATCGCGGACGTCGCTTGCTACAGCTATATCGCGCACGCACCGGAAGGCGGCATCGCGCTCGATCCGTACCCGCGGGTGTGCGCGTGGATCGCCCGCGTGGAGGCGCTGCCGGGCTTCGTCGCGATGCCGGGGGAGTGAGGCGATCATGGATGGCGACCGTATCCCGATGCCGTTCCACAAAGGCGAGTTGATCGCGCAGGCGCTGGCCGGCGTCGACCCGTTCAACGCGCCGATCCGCAACCGCATGCCGGACCAGCACCGGACCTTTTTTCCGCTGCTGCCGTTCGTGGCCCTGGCCGTCGCGGACGACGAAGGCTGGCCGCTGGCGACTCTTGTGCAGGGGCCGCCGGGCTTCGCCAGCTCGCCCGATCCGGCGCGCCTCGACGTGGCCGCGCTGCCATCGCCCGGCGATCCCGTGCGTGCGCGGCTGGTGGCCGGCTCGAACGTGGGCATGCTCGGCATCGACCTGGCCACGCGCCGGCGCAACCGGCTGAATGGCATCGTCGCGATACGCGGAGAGGCCGGATTCGCGGTCGACGTCGCGCAATCGTTCGGCAACTGCCCGCGCTACATCCACGTGCGCGCGCTGCAGCCGGTCGAGCGCACGGCCGGCCCGGTGA
>NZ_JBKYMO010000924.1:0-1308 GCF_047302915.1 Massilia sp. CT11-108
TCCAGCACCAGCACCGAGGCGCCGCGCCGGGCCAGCGCCAGCGCCGCCGACAACCCGGTAAAGCCGGCCCCGACCACGACCACGTCGGCGTGCCCCGTCACCGGTTCCGCTGCGCCGCCGGCAAAGGCCGGTGCCGTATCGAGCCAATAAGATTCGAGCTTCATGATCGTGTCCTGTCGAAGTAGCTTTCCGGGTGCATGCGCATGCCGCTTACAGGCCGACCAGCGCCGGCAGGCCGCCCAGGTCCGTGATCTGGTGCGAACCCCACACCGGCCACGCCGGTTCGTGGCCGCGCGCCACGAAGACCTTGTTCTTGATGCCGACGTCGTCGGCCGACAGGTGGTCGTAGCGCATGCTCGACGACACGTGCAGGATGTCTTCGGGATTGCAGCCCAGCTGGTCGATCATGTATTCGAACGCGCGCAGGCGCGGCTTGTAGGCTTGCGCCTGCTGCGCCGTGTAGACGCGGTGGAACGGGGCGCCGAGCTTGTCGACGCTGGCCTGGATCTGGGCATCCATCGCGTTCGACAGGATCACCAGCTTGTACTCCTTGGCCAGGCGCGCCAGCGCGGCCGGCACGTCCGCGTGCGGGTTCCAGGTCGGCACCGCGCGGTAGAAGTTCAGGCCCTCGTTGTCGCGGTATTCGACGGCCCAGCGCTTGCAGGTGCGCTCGACCGAATTGCACAGCAGCTGGTCGTACGGGCGCCAGTCGCCCATCACTTCGTCCAGGCGGTAGCGCGCGAAGTCGGTGGTGAATTGCTGCATGTTCTCCGGGGCGACGCGGTCGGCGAACAGTTCGCGCGCCAACTCCGCCATCTGGAAGTTGATCAGCGTGCCGTAGCAGTCGAAGGAAATGTATTTGGGCCGCAGGTTGGTAGTCATGGTTCTGGTTCCTTAGATGATTGATGTTGGCGATTCGGGTCAGGAAGCGCGTTCGTAGGCGATTCGCGGTCACTGCAACGTCGTCTCCTGCATCCATTACACCATCGCCTCCCTGCACGAAAATCCCGTTTTAAGCCTGGCAAAACAGAACAAACCGTGGCATTTGCGGCGCCTTTCGGCACACTATGCGGCGCCGAAAAACGTCAGTCTTCCAGGGCGAAATCGACCAGCACGCTCTTGTGGCGCAGGTTCGCTTCGTACGCCTGGCGGCCGAGGTCCTTGCCGATGCCGGAGCGCTTGTAGCCGCCCGTCGGAATCACGAAATCGGCCGTGCGGCCATAGCGGTTGATCCATACCGTGCCGGCCTCGATGCCGCGCGCCAGGCGCAGGGCGCGGCCAATGTCTGCGGTATGCACCCCGGCGGCC
>NZ_JBKYMO010000925.1:0-1296 GCF_047302915.1 Massilia sp. CT11-108
ATCGAAGCGCGCGGCCGGGGGCGGCGGCAGTTGCAGGGCCTGCGCGGCGGCCGGACCGCCGGCAAGCATCAGCAGGAAGGCGAGTGCGGCGATCATCTTGCCCCCTTCGCCGCCATCAGCCTCATGGCCTCGTCCAGCGGAATCCGGGCGATGCCGGCTTCGCGGTCGACCCAGCCATAGGCCTGCGTCGCGCGGCGCTTTTCCTCGAGGTAGGCGGCGCGGTCCGGCTGCGGGGCCGGCTGCAGCAGCGGGGCCTTGCCGGCGAATGCGTGAGGCGGCGTGTTCGCGGCCGGCGCCTGCTCGCCCAGCATCAGCGCGGCCGCGCCGAGCGCACAGGCGATGCCGGCCACGATGATGCAGGCACCGACGCGCAGGCCGCGCAGGTCGAGATCGCCGCCCGTGTAGTCAGGCATGGATACGCTCCTTCCTCGTCCTGTCCAGCGCGAGCCACGCCGCCAGTCCGAACCCGGCCGCGACGAGCGGCGCGAGCCACAGCCAGTGGCGCGTCAAATGCTCGACGGACGGCAGCACGAGCCACCAGCAGTCCAGCAGGTGAGCCGCCAGCAGCGCGGCGGCCAGCACGCCCATCAGCGCGGGCGCCGTCTTCGCGTGGCGCGACAGCAGGATGCACAGCGGCCCGGCGAAGTGGCCGACGACGAGCACCCACGCGACGGCCTGCCAGCCGGGCGCGCCGCGGCGCAGGTACCACGCGATTTCGTGCGGCAGGTCCGCGGCCCAGATGATCAGGAATTGCACGTACGCGAGGTAGGCCCACGTCAGCACGTACATCATGAGCAGGTTGCCGAGGTCGGGCAGGCGCTTGCGCGCCGCGCCGCGGTCGATCAGCAGCACGGCCAGCGCGAGCCCGGTCAGCATCTGGCCCGTGCCCGCCAGCCAGCCGAACACGCTGGAATACCACTCGGGCTGCAGCGACATGATCCAGTCCACGGCCGCGAGACTCACGGAGAAGCCGTAGGCGACCAGGCACAGGGCCGCGCGCAAAGGCGACCGCGTGCGGGCGCGCGTCTCGACGATGGCAAGTCCGCACCACAGCAGCAGATAGCCGATGCTGCGGATCGTGAAGAAGACGGGACTCAGCCATATCTGGCGGAATGCGCCGTCCTGCACGCCGTGCTGCCACGGATACAGCAGCGGTGCGCCCAGCAGCACGGGCAGGAACAGGATGCACGCGAGCGGCAGCCAGCGCGCCGCGCGCAGCAGCGGGCCGCGGATCGTTTCGCCCCACGCCCCGCCCGTCAGCTGGTGCAGCCACACGTTGGCGAGACCGCCCAGCAG
>NZ_JBKYMO010000926.1:0-1292 GCF_047302915.1 Massilia sp. CT11-108
CCTGGCGGGCGCTGCGCGACGCGCCGTTCACGTACACGACCACGTTCAGCCATTTTCATTGCCTGCCGGCCCGCGAGCGCCGCCCCGCCGCGCGGCCGCAGCGTCAGCAGGTTTTGCATGACACCGGTGATCGGCCAGCTCACCGCGGCGAGAATGTGCAATACGGCGCCGCGAGCGTCCAGTATGGCAGCGGGACTGTCCAGGCCGGCAAAGGCAACCAGTCTGCCCGCGGCCCGGGCAACAGGCAGTTCGATGCGCGCAACTGGACGGGCGCGACCGGCCCCGATCGGCGTCACGATGTGCCCGGCCGCGCCGATCCGGCGCTGCCGCAAGATTGGCCGCAAGATCGGCCGCAAAATCAGCCGCAAGATCAACCGCAAGATCGGCTGGAAGACAAACCGAACCCGGACATCTCTCCCGCGACGTCTACGCCATTCACGCAAAACAACCGCCACGGTACGCACGCGATCCTGTCGCCGTCGCTCGTGTACGCGGCACGCAACCGCGGTGGGCGCATCCTGTCGCCGCGCGTCGCGGACGCCACGGCAGCCATGCTGGCGCGCTCGCCGCTCGTGCGTTTCAGCCTGCATCCGCCGGATGCGCGCTATCCGGAACTGGTCCGCCACATCCAGCGGTCGCTGGAGCGCCTGCTGGAAGGTCGTGAAGCGGTGACGAAAGCCGAGTTTGCGCGCCGCGTCGTTCAGCGCTTCACCCCGCGCCTCACCCCGCGCGTTACCAATACGGATCCCACCAGCCACCCCGCCAGTAACCCGGACCCCAGCCGTAGTAGCCCGCAGGCGGTCCATAGTGCTGCAGATCGTACTTCGCCCCCAGGCTGATCACGCAACTGCGCCACGCATCCGTCTGGGCCGCATAGCCCAGCCGGACACAGGCCGGGCCGTAGACCGCCATCATCCGCTCGACATCGGCTTGCGCCTGGGCCGCGCGCTCCTGCGGTGTCGTGCACGCGGCGAGCGTGAGCACCAACCCAATACCCAGCACCCGAATCATGGTGCTTCCTCCAACCAACGCGCGCGTCTTGCGCGCCTTTCCACAGCTTAGAAGACAGTAAAAGCCTACGAGAGAGCCAGCTCAATCGCGCACGGGGAACCATCGCGGGTAACGGTTGTCGCGTACTCGCCCGCACGTGCAATTTCTGGCAAGATGCCGCTTTCTCCAAAGGGATGAGCGCATGCGACAACGTGGATGGGGCAAATGGGGGCGGCGGGTTGCGGTCGGGGTCGTGGTGCTGCCGGCGCTCGTCGCGGGCGGCGCCTGGATGGCCTTGCGCG
>NZ_JBKYMO010000927.1:0-1289 GCF_047302915.1 Massilia sp. CT11-108
GCCTGGATGGCCTTGCGCGCGAGCCTGCCCGAGCTCGACGGCCAGCATCGCTCGCCGCTGCTGTCGGCGCCCGTCACCGTGGAGCGCGATGCGAACGGCGTGCCGACCATCAGCGGGGCGAACCGGCTCGACGTCGCGTACGCCACCGGGTTCGTGCACGGCCAGGAGCGCTTCTTCCAGATGGACCTGCTGCGCCGCAGTGCCGCCGGCGAACTCGCCGAGCTGTTCGGCGCCAAGGCGCTGCCGCTCGACCGTGCGCACCGCCTGCACCGTTTTCGCGCCCGCGCCGAACAGGCCGTGCAGCGCATGGCGCCGGCCGAGCGCGCGTTCCTGGACCGCTACGCCGCCGGCGTCAACGACGGCCTGAACGGCCTGCGCGCGCGCCCGTTCGAATACCTGCTGAGCCGCGCGACGCCGCGTCCGTGGACTCCCGCCGATTCGCTGCTGGCCGTGTGGGCCATGTACTTCGATTTGCAGGGGAACCAGGAACCGCGCGAACTGGCGCGGGGCTGGCTCGCCGCGCACCTCGATCCGGCCCAACTGGCCTTCCTGCTGCCCGAGGCGACCCGCTGGGATACGCCGATGGATGCGGACGCCGTCGCGCTGGCGCCGGCCCCGATTCCGGCCACGGCGCCGGCCTGGTGGGGCCGCAGGGAGGGCGTCCCTGCGCGCCAGGTGGCGCGGATCGCGTTCACGGACTCCGTGGGCAGCAATAATTACGTCATCGCCGGGACGCGCACGGCCAACGGCGCCGCCATCGTCTCCGACGACATGCACCTGGGCCTGCAGCTGCCGAACACGTGGTACCGCGTCGCGCTGCGCTTTCCGGACGCGCAGGGACAGCCGCGCCGCGTCGTCGGCGTGAGCCTGCCGGGGACGCCGCCGGCCGTCATCGTCGGCAGCAATGGCCATGTCGCCTGGGCCTTTACCAACAGCTATGCGGACACGCTCGACCTCGTTCGCCTCGGCGTTGATGCCGACCATCCCGGCCAGGTGCGCACGACGAACGGCTGGGAAACGCCCGTCGCGCACACGGAAACGCTGCTCGTGAAGGGCGAACCGGCGCAGACGATGACCGTGGTCGAGACGAGCCTCGGTCCGGTGCGCACCGTCGACGGCGTCCAGTACGCGGTGCACTGGGTCGCGCACGATCCCGGCGCGCTGAACCTGAACCACCTGAAGCTGGAAGCGTCGACGAACCTCGACGAGGCGCTCGCCGCGGCCGCCGGCGACGGCATCCCGGCGCAGAACGTCGTCCTCGGCGACGACCGCGGCGGCATCGCGTGGAC
>NZ_JBKYMO010000928.1:0-1285 GCF_047302915.1 Massilia sp. CT11-108
GGCCTCGAGGCGGGCGGCCATGCGTTCCGCGAAACCGGGCGACAGGTCGGTCGCGGGATCCGCGCGCAGGACGTCGCCGATCTGGTGGAAGAGCGCCCAGGCCTGCCGGCCCTCCGGTGTGTCGAGGGCGGCGAGCGCCAGTTCCCGGTCGACGTCCGGGATCTCGCCATCGCTCAGCGCCGAGATGAGTTCACGGTTTTTCTTGTTCGTGTCCATAGCCATCACGCCGGTACGTAAAACTTCGTCTTCATATCGCTCGCTACCTACCGACGTTTGTCCGCCGAGATATCCAGCAAGGGCCGCAATTTCTCGGCGATGACTTCGCGCGCCCGGAAAATCCGGCTCCGCACCGTCCCGATTGGACACGCCATCACTTCGGAGATTTCCTCGTAGCTTAAACCTTCTATTTCGCGCAGGACGATCGCGGTCCTCAATTCCAGCGGCAAGGCTTCCATGGCCGCATTCACGGTATAGGCGATCTGTTTGCTGGCCAACATTGATTCGGGTGTATTAATGTCTCGCAAGCTATCTGCGTCGTCAAATCCTTCCGCACGTTCGGCATCGGCTTCCGTCGAGGTCGGCGCGCGCCTGCCTTGCGTTACCAGGAAATTCTTTGCCGTATTAATTCCTATTCGATATAGCCATGTATAAAACGCGGAATCGCCGCGGAAATGGCGCAGTGCACGGAATGCCTTGATAAAGGTTTCCTGCACCACGTCTTCCGCCTCGGCCGGATCGTGCACGAGGCGCGACACGAGCCGCATCAGGCGACGCTGATATTTCGCCACCAGCAGGTCGAACGCTCCGCGATCGCCCGCCTGGACGCGCTCAACCAGCAGTTGATCACATTCGCGTTCGGTCGTCACTGCAATGCCCCGTTGGCTGCGGCGGCGTCCCTGTTAGACGGAAACGGTGTGCACGTTTCCTTAAGAGTTGGTCCGCTGCAATGAGTTCGTCGTGTCTTCGCATCCTTCGTCTGCATGTCCGCGCCGGCCGACCACTGCCAGCGCGACGGCCAGCGCGCGCCACACCGCGGCGTCGACGCTGTCGCGCCACACGTACAGGACGCGTGGTCCCGTGCCCGGCGCGGCGTACCGCAACACCATCAGCATCGGCCAGACGACCGCTCCGGGCAGCAGGACCGCATTGCCCTCCGGCGGCAGGCCCACGTCCTGTTGTACCGTTACGCGCAAGTCGCCGGTTCCAGAAATATCAATCCGGTGCGTCTTAGAAGGAAGGGCCGCCGCGCCCAGCACGGCGCTGCCGGCGGCCGCCAGCGCCGTGC
>NZ_JBKYMO010000929.1:0-1284 GCF_047302915.1 Massilia sp. CT11-108
TCACGCTGCCCGCGTCCAGCGCGACCGCGCGGCTCGCTCTCAGGACGACGCGGCCGTTCGCGCCCATGACGGCGCTGTCCGCGTTGACGACGCCGCGCTGGTTCACCAGGGCGCCGTAGATGCCGATGCGGCCGCCCTGCGCGATCACCTGCCCCAGGTTGATGGCCTGTCCGGCCGGCGCGGAAAGCTCCACACGCAGGTCCGGATCGTTCGAATCCACCAGTTGCACGCTGTGGCCCGCCGCGAGGATCACGTCACCGTTCGGTGCCGTGACGATGCCTGTGTTCTCGACATTCGGCGCGATCAGGAAGACCTGGCCGCCGGACGGCGTCGCGATCGTGCCCTCGTTGCGCACGCTGCCCGCGACGGTGCCCGCCTGGAAGCGCTTGCGGCCCGCCTGGAAGTCGGCGTCGCTGATGTTCAGCGTGGAGGCCACGAGACCGTTCACGTCCACGCGCGCCCCCTGGCCGAACAGGATGCCGTTCGGGTTGATCAGGAAGACCTTGCCGTTCGATTGCAGCGCGCCGAGGATCTTCGTCGGGTCCTGGCCCAGCACGCGGTTCAGCACCGCGCTGTCCGCGCTCTGCTGGATGAAGCGCGTGACCTCGCCGGCGCCGATATTGAAACTCTGCCAGTTGATGATCGCGCCGGGCGTGTTCGTGATCGAGAACACGTTGCCCTGCTGGTTGAACGTCGCCTGGCCGGCGACGACCTGCGGCAGCGTGGGCGCGGCGAAACCGGTCGCGCAGTAACACGCCGCAAGCAGCAGCGCACCGAGCCGTCTTTGGATGGAAGAAGTCATGGATGGATCCTCAATACGCCAGCGCCACGCGCACGTGGAGCTTGTTCCTGCTGGTGGCCGCTACCTGGCCCATGTGCAGGCCGTGGCCGTAGTCGAGCTGCACGCTGGCCGCGCGGCCCGCCGAGACGCGCAGGCCGAGGCCCGTGCTGGAGATCGCGGTGCGATGCAGCTCGGCCGGGAGTGCGCGATTGCGCTCGCCCCAGGCCGTGTCGTAGAAGCCGAGCAGGCGGCATTGCCAGCCCGCGCGGCCGCACAGGTCGGGCGTGTACACTTCGATGTTGGAGACGATGCCCGTGTCCGTCGCGAGATCGCGTTCGCCGAAGCCGCGCACGGTCGTCGCGCCGCCGGCGCCGAACTGCTCGCCCGGCACCAGCGCATCGTGCGTCCACTGGCCGTTCAGCAGCACGCGCGTCTGCCAGTCGGCGGCCACGATGCTGGTGAAGGCGGCCGCGAAGCGCACCATGCGGTAGCCGGCCTTGGCG
>NZ_JBKYMO010000930.1:0-1280 GCF_047302915.1 Massilia sp. CT11-108
CGCGCGTGCGGGCACGCCGGCGGAAGGCCGCGCGCACGGCGTCGCCGTGCACCAGTCGTTCGGGACCGTGGTGGCGCAGGTCGCGGAAGTGTCGGTGCAAGACAAGGAGATCCGCGTGCACAAGGTCGTGTGCGCCGTCGATTGCGGCCTCGTCGTCAATCCGAACATCGTCGCGCAGCAGGTCGAGTCGGGCGTCGTGTTCGGGCTGTCGGCCGCGCTGGCGGGGGAGATCACCTTCAAGGACGGCCAGCCGCAGCAGGCGAATTTCGGCGATTATCCCGTGCTGCGGATGGCGCAGGTACCCGAGGTCGAGACCATCATCGTACCGAGCGCGGAACCGCCGGAAGGCATGGGCGAACCCGCGGTGCCGCCCGTCGCGCCGGCCGTGGCGAATGCCGTGTTCAAGCTGACGGGGCAGCGGCTGCGCAGCCTGCCGCTGCGCCTGGCTTGATCACTCGTCGGCGTTGGCGATGAGGGTGCGCAGGTTGCACTCGCGCTGCCACGCCTGCCGTTCCGGCGTGGAGGCCGCCTGGCGCATGAGTTCGTCGCCGCTCAACTCCGCCTGCGCCTGGATCAGCCGGTCCGCGACTTTCGGATCCGGCAGCATCGTGCCGAAGAACGCGACGGCATCGCCGCGCTGCACGAGCAGCGTGGGAAAATTTTCCACGTCGAGGTCGCCGACGACGTCGGCCTGGTCTTCCACGTCGATCCAGACGAACGTCTTGTCGGGATGGCGCGTGGCCAGGCCGTCGAACGCGGCGCGGTAGGACGAGCAGGTGCCGCACCAGGCAGCGCACAGGCAGGCGACGATCCAGCCGTCGCCGTGGAGGGCGGCGGCAACCTGGTCGCGGGTATCGGGCTCGAGGGTCAGACTGGACATGGGCGCGATTCTACAACGGTTCCGCGCTTTTGGCTGGCCGGGCCGCCGGGTTACAATACGCCATGCCTATCATCCTCGCCATCGAAACCTCGTCCGAGCTGGCGTCCTGCGCGTTATTGAACAGCGCGGACGGCGCGGACACCCCCGTATTGACCTCCGTATTGACCCGCGAATCGTCCGGCGTGCGCACGCATTCGCAGTCCGTCCTGCCCATGGTGCAGGAGTTGCTGCGCGACGCCGGCATCGCCCTGGCCGACTGCGACGCGATCGTATTCGGCGCCGGTCCGGGTTCGTTCACGGGCGTGCGCACGGCGTGCGGCGTGGCGCAGGGTCTCGCGTTCGGCGCCCGCAAACCCGTGCTGCCGCTGGTGACGCTGGAAGCGATGGCCGAGGCGTGCCG
>NZ_JBKYMO010000931.1:0-1275 GCF_047302915.1 Massilia sp. CT11-108
TCTTGTCGCGCACCTGGATGCAGTCGGGCCGGCGGCATGCACGTCGTCGGCTCGCTGCGCAGCCGCTTCGCCAGCGTGTGCGCGCCGCTGTGGGACCTGCTGGGCCTCGTGCGCGCGCTGCGCCATGGCCGGCCCGACTGCATCCAGGTGCGCGACAAGATCGCCAGCGGCGTGCTGGGACGCATCGTGGCCGCGCTGCTGCGCGTGCCGTTCCTCTACTGGATGTCGTTCCCCATCGTCGAAGGTTTCGAGGTCCGGCGCGACGATATCGGCCGCTCGGGCCGCGGTTTGACATGGATGGGGCATGCGCTGCGCGCGTGGGCATCGCGCGTGGCCATCTACCGCTTCGTGTTGCCCGGCGCGCGCCACGTGTTCGTGCAGAGCGATGCGATGGCCGACTGGCTCGCCGCGAAAGGTTTCGACCGGTCGACCATGACGGCCGTGCCGATGGGCGTGGACGCCCAGTTGTTCGACCGCGCCAATGTCGACCCGGTCGACGATCCGCGCCTGGATAACCGCCGCGTCGTGCTGTACCTGGGCCGCATCGCCCGTTCGCGCCGGTCCGACTTCCTGCTCGACGTGGCGGACAAGTTGCGCGAGAAAAAACCCGACGTGCTGCTCGTGATCGCCGGCGACGCCCCCTCCGACGACGAGATGGCGTGGATGCGCCGCGAAATCAAGCGGCGCCGCCTCGACGACCATGTGTTGCTGACGGGCTGGCTGCCGCAGCGCACGGCGCTCGGCTATGCCGTGCGGGCCGAGGTGGGCCTGTCGCCGATCCCGCGCGGCACCCTGTTCGACGTGTCGTCGCCCACGAAGCTCGTCGAATACCTGGCGCTCGGCATCCCCAGCGTCGCCAACGATATTCCCGACCAGAAACTTGTCATCGACGAAAGCGGTGCCGGCCTGTGCGTGACGATGGAGCCGGTGCCGTTCGCTGATGCTGTGCTGCAATTGTTAAATGACGCGACGCTTGCTGCCGAGTTCGCATTACGTGGGCCACCGTACGTTACAAGCCATCGGACGTATGATATTCTCGGTAACAATGTTGCAAAAATTTATAGGAAAATCCTGACGGAGTCGACCTAAACCATGTCGATGTGGACCTACTCGCTGAAGTGCTCGCTGCGTTCGCTCGTGCGCGAAGTGGTCCGCAACGTCTGGGGCAGGGCGTTCGTCTATCCTGGCCTCGTCGCGAACGAACGCTCGCGCGAGTCGCTGTCCGCCTACGTCGCGCGGCGCGCCCGCCAGGTCGGCGTGCCGCTGGACGGCGAC
>NZ_JBKYMO010000932.1:0-1270 GCF_047302915.1 Massilia sp. CT11-108
CTTCGCGCCCGGACGCGGCGGCCGCACGACGCGGGCATGCAGCATGCCGGGCAGGCGCATGTCCTGCACGTACGCCGCGCCGCCCGTGACTTTCGCCGGGATGTCGAAGCGGGCCAGTGGCTTGCCGATCAGGCGGTAGCGCGCGGGTGGACGCAATGGCGACGTTTCTCTGGCCGCGCGGTGCAACCCGGCCGCGTCCAGGCCGCGCAGCGCTTCGCCGTAATGCATGCTGCGGCCGTCGGGGCCGACGGCGCGGCCCGCGCGCAGGAACACCGTCTCCGGCCCCACGCGCCACTGCGCCGCCGCGCCCTGGCGCAGCAGCGCCGCCACCTGGCTCGACGCATGCAGCAGCGCGCTGCCGCTGTCGGCCATCGTGTGGCTGCCGGCCGTGAAACCCTCGTTCGGCGTGCGCGCCGTGTCGCCCTGCACGAACTCGATGTCGCCCGGCTGCAGTTCCAGCTGTTCGAGCGCGACCTGCGCGAGCGCCGTGCGCACGCCGGTGCCCAGTTCGACCTTGCCGCTGAAGACGGTCACCTTGCCGTCGGGCGCCACGCGGATCCACGCGTCCAGGAAGGGCGTGCGCTGCAGGCTGCCAGCCAGTCTGGCGTTGGCGACCGGCGGCACGCCCATGCCGTTGAATTCGGCGCGCGCGGCGCGCGGCAGCAGCGCGAACGCGAGGACGAGGGCACCCCCTTCGAGGAAGGCGCGGCGGCCTCGATTGACTTCATTCATGCGGGTTCTCCCGCCGCGGCGCGGATGGCCGCGAGGATGCGGTGGTGCGTGCCGCAGCGGCACAGATTCGGTTCCATGTGGCGACGGATTTGCTCGTCGGTCGGATGCGGCACCTTGTCCAGCAAGGCCTGCGCCCGCACGATCATGCCGGCGATGCAATAGCCGCACTGCGCGGCCTGGTGCTCGATGAACGCGGCCTGCAGCCTGCCCGGCTGCGCGGCGCTGCCGAGACCCTCCACGGTGCGTACCTTGCGCCCCGCGCAGGCGGCCAGCGGCGTTACGCAGGAAAACACGGGCTTGCCGTCCAGCTGCACGGTGCAGGCGCCGCACTGGCCCATGCCGCAGCCGAACTTGGCGCCGTTCAGGTTCAGTTCATTGCGCAGCACGTACAGCAGCGGCGTGGCGGGATCCGCGCGCAGGTCGTGCAGGCGGCCGTTGACGTCGACCTTGATGGGATGAGATTGGGTCATGGTTGCATCTCCTTGCGCAGCTTCGCGCTCGCGGCGGCCACGTCGGGCCAGGCGGGACGGCCGGCGCC
>NZ_JBKYMO010000933.1:0-1259 GCF_047302915.1 Massilia sp. CT11-108
GGCCTGGGCACGGCGCTCGCGGCCGCGAGCGGCCTGCACATGCACCCGCATTCGCTGATGCTGCTGACGGGCGTGCAGGCGCTGTGGTACGCGGGCGCCGCGTTGACGTTGTGGCGGGTCAGCCGTTGAAGGTCTTGCCCTCGGCCGCCAGGCGGACGAGCAGCGGCGCCGGCGTCCACGCCTCGCCGTGGTAGCCGCGGGCGTACTTCTCGACGGCCGCCAGCACGGCCGGCAGGCCGACGGTGTCCGCATGGAACATCGGGCCGCCGCGGAACAGCGGGAAGCCGTAGCCGGACAAATACACCATGTCGACGTCCGATGCCCTGAGGGCGATGCCCTCGTCCAGGATCCGCGCGCCCTCGTTGACCAGCGCGTAGACGAGGCGCTCGACGATCTCCTCGTCGGAGATGGCGCGGCGCTCGATGCCCAGGTCCTGCGAATGCCGCACGATCATGTCGTCGACCCACGGCGACGGGCGCGGCGTGCGGTCACCGGCCTGGTAGTCGTACCAGCCGGCGCCCGTCTTCTGGCCGAATCGGCCCTGTTCGCACAGCAGGTCGGCCGTCTTCGAATACTTCACGTCCGGCGACTCGACGGCGCGGCGCTTGCGGATGTACCAGCCGACGTCGTTGCCGGCCAGGTCGCCCATGCGGAACGGGCCCATGGCGAAGCCGAAGGTCTCGATGGCCGCGTCGACCTGCTGCGGCAGCGCGCCTTCGTCCAGCAGGAAGCCGGCCTGGCGGATGTACTGCTCCACCATGCGGTTGCCGATGAAGCCGTCGCACACGCCGGCGACGACGCCCGTCTTCCTGATTTTCTTCGCCAGCGCCAGCGCGGTCGCCAGCACGTCCTTGCCGGTCGCCGCGCCGCGCACGATTTCCAGCAGCCTCATCACGTTGGCGGGGCTGAAGAAGTGCAGCCCGATGACGTCCTGCGGGCGTGCCGTGAACGCGGCGATGCGGTTCAGGTCCAGGGTCGACGTATTCGACGCGAGGATGGCGCCCGGCTTCATCGTGGCGTCGAGCTGGCGGAACACGGACGCCTTCACGTCCATGTCCTCGAACACGGCTTCGATGACGATATCGGCCTGGGCGATGTCGGCGTAATCCAGTGTGCCGCGGATGAGCCCCACGCGCTGCGCGGCCTTGTCCGCCGCCAGCTTGCCCTTCCTGACCGTGTTCTCGTAATTCTTGCGGATGGTGGCGAGACCCTTGTCGAGCGCATCCTGCTTCGTCTCGAGGATCGTCACGGGGATGCCG
>NZ_JBKYMO010000934.1:0-1246 GCF_047302915.1 Massilia sp. CT11-108
TGGCTCGCGATCGCGCCGATCGAGGACGCGACGAGTGCCAGCCTGGCCGCGCGCCGCCGTCCCGCCGATGCCGAGCCGCCGGTGCCGGTGTAGCGCGGTTACCCCGGGCCCACGCGTGACGTATGCGTTTTGCCGGCGTCACGCGTGGGCGGAGGGCCGCCCACCCTACGAACTGGGGTAGAGTAGCGCACCAAATTCACCCACAACCGAGGGAAGACCATGCAACGACGACAACTGGGCCAGGACGGCCTGACGGTACCGGAGATCGGCCTGGGCTGCTGGCAGCTGGGCGGCGGCTGGAGCAACGACTGGAACGACGACATCGCGCAGCAGACCTTGCAGGCGGCCATCGACGCCGGCGTGCGCTTCATCGACACGGCCGACGTCTACGGCGACGGCGCGAGCGAGCGTTCGATCGGACGCTTCCTCGCCGGCCGCAAGGAGCCGGATATCGTCGTGGCGACGAAACTGGGCCGCGCGGGCATCTACCCGGACGGCTACACGCGCGCGTCGCTGCGCGAAGCGACGCAGCGTTCGCTCGAGCGCCTGCGGGTGGACGCGCTGGACCTCACGCAGCTGCATTGCGTGCCGACGGAGGTGATGCGCCAGGGTCACGTGTTCGACTGGCTGCGCGAACTGCAGCAGGAGGGCCTGATCAAGCGCTGGGGTGCCAGCGTGGAGTCGGTCGAAGAGGGCCTGATCTGCCTGGCGCAGGACGGCCTCACGTCGCTGCAGGTGATCTTCAACGTCTTCCGCCAGAAGCCGGCCGAGGAACTGTTCCCGCGCGCGGCGGAGCAGAAGGTCGGCATCGTCGTGCGCCTGCCGCTCGCGAGCGGCCTGCTGGGCGGGAAGATCACGCGGGCGACGACGTTCCGCGACGACGACCACCGCAATTTCAACCGCGACGGCGCGATGTTCAACGTGGGCGAGACGTTCGCCGGACTGGAACTGGAGCGCGGCATCGCGGCCACGGAGCAGGTGGCGGCGCTGGTGCCGGCCGGGATGACGATGGCGCAGATGGCGCTGCGCTGGATCCTCGACCACCCGCAGGTGTCGGTGGTGATCCCCGGTGCGAGCCGCCCGGAGCAGGTGCGGGCCAACGTGGACGCTGCGGCAGTGCGGCCGCTGCCGGCGGACCTGCACGGGAAGCTCGCGGGCGTCTACCGCGCCCACGTGCGCGACTTCATCCGGGGGCCGTACTGATGGTGCGCGCCGCCCAGCACCAGCACGTGCTTGGGCGACGGCG
>NZ_JBKYMO010000935.1:0-1243 GCF_047302915.1 Massilia sp. CT11-108
GCAGCGCCTGATCTGGGGCAGCGACTGGCCGGTGCTGCACCTGGCCGCCGATTATGGGCGCTGGCTCGCCGCCTGCGCGTCCCTGCTGGACGGACTGGCCGGTGCCGACCGGCTTGCCGTGTTCGGGCTGAATGCCCTGCGTTTCTACCGTATCGATTGAGGAGTCTTATATGCAAAGAATGGGAATGGTCATCGGCATCGAGCCGGAAAAGATCGCGGAATACAAAGCGCTGCACGCGGCCGTGTGGCCGCAAGTGCTGGCCCGCCTCGCGGAAGCCAATGTGCGCAACTACACGATCTTCCTGCGCGAGCCGGAAAACCTGTTGTTCGGCTATTGGGAATACCACGGCACCGATTTCGCCGCCGACATGGCGCATATCGCGGCCGATCCGGAAACGCAGCGCTGGTGGACGTTCTGCAGCCCGTGCCAGGTGCCGCTGGCCAGCCGGGCCGAAGGCGAGCACTGGGCGATGATGGAGCCCGTGTTCCACATGGACTGACCTTCAGCCGTCGCTGCGCAGGGCGGCGATCGGGTCGAGCGCCGCCGCCTGGCGCGCGGGGTAGACGCCGAACCCGAGCCCGACCGCCACGCATGCCAGCACCGCGAGCAGCAGGCTCACCGGCGACCACGCCACCGACCACCCGGCCAGCGCGGCGATGCTGTACGCGGCTACGGCGCCCAGCACGAGGCCGAGCAGGGCGCCGCTGACGGCGATCACGAGCGCCTCGGCCAGGAATTGTTCCACCACGTCGCGGCGGCGCGCGCCCAGTGCGCGCTTCAGGCCCACTTCGCGCCGGCGCTCCAGCACATTGGCCAGCATGATGTTCATGATGCCGATGCCGCCCACCAGCAGCGAGACTGCCGCGATCGAACTCATGACGATGGTAAAGATGCGCTGCGTCTGCTGGTTCTGGCGGTACAGGCCCATGGGCACGATGAGGTTCGTGTCGTCGACGCCGCCATGGCGCTGGTGGATGACCGCCTGCAGCACGCGCGCCGCGTCGTCCGGCGCGACCTGGCCGTCCAGGCGCACGCTGATGCCGTCCACCTCGTCCTCGATGCGGCGGAAGCTGAAGCGCGCGCGGGCCGTTTCCCACGGTACGAACAGGCGCTCGTCGTCCAGGCCCAGCTTGACGCCTTCGAACTCCGACTTGCTGGGCGTGCGGTCGGCCAGCACGCCGGCCACCTGCAGCCACACGTGGTTGACTTTCACGCGCTGGCCGACGGCCGGCGCGTGAAAGT
>NZ_JBKYMO010000936.1:0-1238 GCF_047302915.1 Massilia sp. CT11-108
CCCCCCCCCCCCCCCCCCCCCCCCCCCCCCCCCCCCCCCCCCCCCCCCCCCCCCCCAAAGACCATGCGGCGCGGCTGCGGGCGGCGGAGCGCGCCGAGTCCATCGAGGTGGAAGCCGTACGCCAGCGCGTGGAAGCGCTGCGCCGCGACGGGACGCAGGCCGACGCGTTGGCCCAGCACGAAAAGCTGCTGCGCACGATCGAAGCGGATGCCGCTCTGCAGCGGGTGGCGATCGATGGCGAGGAAGCCCGCGCGGTGCTGCAGGCCGAGCTGCTCGCGGCCGAGCGCACGCACGAGCTGCGCCGCATGGAGACGCTGGGCGCCGTCGACGACACGACGAAACTGGTGGTGGCCGGCGCGACCAATGCCGCGCTGCTGGCCGACGTGCTGAAGGCACGCACGCAGGCCGGCATGAGCGCGGAGCAGCTGGCGGCGCTGACGTCGTCGCGCCTCGCCGATGAACAGGTCGAACGCGAGCGCGCGCGGCGCAACGACGAACTGGAACGCGAACGGCGCCACCAGCTGGAACTGCTCGCGCTGCAGAACGACGTCAACAAGACGGCGCTCGCCACGCAGGCGCAATTGGGCGGCGCGCTGATCGCGGGTACGGCCTGCCGCCACGCGGGCGCCCAGGCCGGCGACCGGTTCTGCGGTACGTGCGGCGCGCCGCTGCCGGCGCGGGGATGATGCAGACGGCGATCGACAAGCTGCGCGAACTGCGCGCGCTGCACGAGGACGGCCTGTTGAGCCGCCAGGAATTCGACAGCCGCAAGAACGCGATCCTCGATGCTGCCTATCCGGCCGATTCTTCCGCCGATCCGCCGCCGGCCGCGCCCGTGCGCGCCGGCACCGAGATCGGCCTGATGGCCACGCAGGAAGTGGGGCCGGTGAACCGCCGCTACCGGCTGGAACGGCTGATCGCACAGGGCGGCATGGGCGAGGTGTGGCAGGCGACGGACCTCGCCACGCACGCGGAACTGGGCCACAGTGCGCAGGTGGCGCTGAAGATCCTGCCGCCCCGGCTCACGGAAAACTCGCTGCACGCGAAGCTGCTGATCGAGGAAGCGGCACGTGCGCGCCAGCTCGCGCACCAGCACATCGTGCGCGTGTACGACTGGGCCCAGGATCCGGCCACCGGCAGCTATTTCATCATCATGGAGTGCCTGGACGGCGAGGACCTCGACACGCTGCTGGCGCGCGTGGGCCGGCTCGACCCGGCGCGCGCGCTGGAGGTGCTGG
>NZ_JBKYMO010000937.1:0-1220 GCF_047302915.1 Massilia sp. CT11-108
ACCTTGCGGGGCGCGCCGGCCGACGCGCCCCGCAAGGTCGTCGTGTACATCGCCAGCCGCACCGGCCAGCAGGTCAAGCGCGCGGCGCTGGGCGCGGAAGGATTCGTGCTCGACCACCTGAGCCGCAAGGCCGTCGACCATCACCTCGCCACCGTCGCCGAGCCCCTGATGAAAGCGTTCGGCGATACGCCGCCGTATGCGGTATTCTCGGACAGCCTGGAGGTCTACAACACCGACTGGACCGATGATTTCGCGGCGGAGTTCAAGCGCCGGCGCGGCTACGACATCGTGCCGCACCTGCCGGCCGTGTTCACGGGGCAGGGGCCGGATGCCCCCGCGCTGCGCCGCGACTGGGCGCTGACGCAGACGGAGCTCGTCAACGAGCGCTACCTCGCGCCGATCGACGACTGGGCGAAGAAACACGGCACGCAATTCCGCTCGCAGACGTATGGCGAGCCGGCCGTGTCGCTGTCCAGCAACCGCCTCGTCGCGCTGCCCGAAGGAGAGGGGCCGCAGTTCCGCGAATTCTCGTTCACGCGCCTCGCCACGTCCGCCGGCCACCTGTATGGCCGGCCCGTGATCTCGGCCGAGACCTGGACGTGGCTCCATTCGCCCGCATTCGCCGCGACGCCGCTGGACATGAAGGTGGAAGCGGACCGGATGCTGCTGCAAGGCGTGAACCAGTTCATCGGCCACGGCTGGCCGTACACGCCGCCCGGCACGATCGAACCCGGCTACGCGTTCTACGCGGCCGCCGTGTTCAACGACCACAACCCGTGGTGGAACGTGATGCCGGACGTGACGGGCTATCTGACGCGCATGAGCTGGCTGATGCGCCAGGGCGAGCCCGCGAACCAGGTCGCCGTGCTGCTGCCGAACGACGACGTGTACGCGGCCCTCGTGCCGGGCAAGGTGTCGCTGTCGGCCGAGATGCACACCCACGTCACGCCGGCGCTGACGGCGCAGATCCTCGACGCGGGCCAGAACCTCGACTACACCGATGCCGAGGCGATCCTGGCACTGGGCGTGCGCCATTCGGTGCTCGTGCTGCCGCACGTGATGCGGCTCGCGCCCGAGGTGATCGACAAGCTGGCGGCATACGTGCGGCAGCACGAGCACCGAATGGCGCACGCCCAGTGCCAGGATCGCCTCGGCATCGGTGTAGTAGACGTTCTGGCCCGCGTCGAGGATCTGCGCCGTCAGCGCCGGCGTGACGTGGG
>NZ_JBKYMO010000938.1:0-1217 GCF_047302915.1 Massilia sp. CT11-108
GGCATGGGCGCGGTTGATCGACGATCACCCGGACCGCTTCCTGTTCGGCTCCGAGGCGCTCGACGCGCGCGAACGGGTCGGCGTAGACCGGATTCGGATTGTGGTTGAGGTAGTAGAGCGGCGGCTGGGGCGCATGCGCCTGCGACGTGTGGCTGAGGACGAACTGCGGCGCCGGCGCAGGTTCGGCCGCCGGCGCCGGCGCAGACTGCGTCATGTGACTGAGGACGTACAGCGGCTGCGGCGGCGCGGCCGTTGCAGGTTCGGCCGCCGGCGCGGGCTGCCTCGTGTGACTGAGGATGTACGCCGGCGCGGGCGGCGTCTGTTCGCGCCGCATGCGTTCCGAGAACGCCGCGAATTTCGTGCCCAGGTCGAGGCGCGCGTGGTCGCGGTTCAGCGTCTCCGTCGCATAAGGGCGCGGCGCGCGCGCCTGCAGTTCCGGTGCCGGGGACGACGGGCCCGGGTCGTTCACCGGTCGGAAATAATTTGTGATGCGAGCTTGTGGCATGGGAACCTCGGTCGATTGGTCGGCACGTCCAGCATAGGACGCCGTGCGTGCCGGGCGCGGCGGGGATGCGATCCGGCCGCCCCGCCAGCGAAGTTTCGCATTCCCGGCGCCGCGCTTCGCATCGGCGCCGCGGTCCGCCGGCCGCCGGGATTATCGTTGCGCCACCGCCGACACCGCTCGGCCCACCCGACAAGCGAGAGACCCCATGACCGCATCGACCGACCCCCGCGTGCAATCCATCATCGAGACGATCGACACCTGCCTGGCGCAGGCCGAACGCCTGCCCGGCACGGCGGCGCACGATGCGGTCTTCGACACCGTGCCGGCGCTCAAGGCGCGCATCAATGCCACGCTGGCCGGCGACGCGCAGGCCGAGGCGCAGGCACTGGGCCACCTGGCCGCCATGTTCGAGCATTTCAAGCAGCGCCGCCCGGTCGCGCGCCTGCCGTATTCCCCGCTGCTCGACGGGCGCTACCCGTTCCGCGACGCGACGCACAGGCCGGTCCACATCGTCGCCGTGTCGGACGGGCCGGACCGGTTCGGCGCGTGCGAGGATCCGCGCCGCGAGGCAGTGCTGCCGTTCGTCGATCCCGATGCCGGCGAGGCGGGGCGGGGCCGCCCCCCCCCAGGTGGTTTTAACAAGTTAAGGCGCGCCCGCCAAAAGAACTGTGTTTGTAGGGGGGGGGGGGGGGGTAAAATAAAAAAAAGGGGG
>NZ_JBKYMO010000939.1:0-1212 GCF_047302915.1 Massilia sp. CT11-108
CACGTGGCCGTCGATCAGCCGGTCGAGCGTCGCGAGCGCGCGGCGCTTCTTCGCCTTCCACGGCATCCAGTCGGGCCAGCTCCTGGGCCAGTACATCTCGGCAGCTCCCTCGACGCTCAACTGGTGCACGGCCCATTCGGCATCGCGCGTGTCGGCCGTCACTCCGCTGGAAAACGTCATCCGCATGATCACGTCCATGCCCAGCGACGTGAAGGCGCTCTCGATCGTCCACGCGCCGTCGGCCTGCGGCCACTGCGCGAATGCGGCGTCGGCGGCAAGCGCCATCGCGGGCACGAAGGCCTGCACGGCCTTCGGCGTGAACGCGGGCTGCAACGCGTGCCGCTTGGTGCGCCATGCGGCGCCTTCCGACGTGAGCGTACTGATGCCATGCACCTGGGCGAACACCTCGATGGCGCGCTCCCAGCGCACCAGCGCGTCGTGATGGTCGACGAGCAGTTCGCGCACCCGGTCGGGGTCGGTGACGAGGATCTGGTGCTCGGGCCAGATCCGCAGGTGCACCATGCCGCCGTACTCGTCGCGCCACGCGGACAATGCGCCGAGCAGGTCGCGCGACATCGCGCGCAGGAAGCGCCAGCCCGTCAGGCCGGACGGGGGTCCGGGGGGCCAGGCGCCGGGTGGATGGGATGCCGGCGCGCTGCTCGCGGTGCCGGCGTGGAAGGGGCAGGAGGGGGGCGTGGTCGTTTTCATGCCTGGCATTCTCGGCCCGGTGCGCGAACCCGGTATTGAACGAAAACGACATCGACAATCAGTTGGCACGCCGAACCGACAGCTTTTATACTGTCGGGAATGACGTCAATCTTTCGACCCGTCGCGGCGCTGCTGGCAGCCATCGTGTGCATCCCCCCGGTCCACGCGGCGCCCGTGGACAAGGCCCCCGTGCTCGGCCTGCCGCACGCCAGCTGGACGGCCCGCGAAGGCGCGCCCGCCAACATCACCGGCATCGCGCAGACCCCGGACGGCTGGATCTGGATCGGCAGCACGTCCGGCCTGTACAAATTCGATGGCGTGCGCTTCCTGCGCGCGGCCGCTAGCGAGGCGCCGCTGTCGTCGAACGTGGCCGGCATCGGCGTGCTGCCCGATGGCCGGATGTGGGTCGGCTACAAGTACGGCGGCGTGAGCCTGATGGTGGACGGCCGCATGCGCCACTACCCCGGCGGCAAGGAGGGCGGACCGGCCGGCTCGGTCTTTGCC
>NZ_JBKYMO010000940.1:0-1211 GCF_047302915.1 Massilia sp. CT11-108
GCGTGGAGCAGGCTGCCGGGCTGGACGCCGATCTGCGCCATGCGCGCGCGCAGGCGGTCGGCGGCGCCGAGCTTGTTCGCAATGCGGCCCTCGACCGCGCCCCGGTCCGCCCGGTAGCGTTCCTGGCAGGGTGCCGTGGGCGGGAACATGGCCGCCTCCAGGTCGCTGCGCAGCCAGCGCTCCACCTCGGCCGGAATACTGGCGAACTCGCCCAGCAGCGCGACGAGCGGCCAGTCCACGCCCGGGCGCAGCAGCGCCGGCAGCGAAAAGAAGTCGGGGCGCATCCAGGGATTGTCCGGCCCGAGCATGCGGGCCAGCGCCGGCCACGCGGTCGCGTTCCATAGCTCCATGCCCGCGAGCGGCCCAACGTACGGGCTGGATTTGATGTCCCAGCCGCCCAGCGCGGCCAGGTCGGCAAGGCCGCGGCAGACGTGATTGACCGTCGACTCGACGAGGCCGAGCGCGGAATTGCCCTGCCAGAACGCGTCCAGCCGCCGCCCGGCCTCCGGCGCGCCGCCCGTGATGAAGCCGTACCAGCCGAGCAGCGCGCTGATGGCGCCGCCGGACGTGCCGCTGATCGCGACGAGCGCCGTGCGGGCGGCGCCGTCCTCGTCGCCACGGTTGTCGAATTGTTCCAGCAGGATCGGAAGGACGCCGCCCGTGTACGCGGCGTGGCTGCCGCCGCCCTGGCAGGCGATTGCGATGTGATTGGTTGCCATGAGACCTCCCGGCACAAGGGGTTGGATGACCCTCCCGCACCGTTAGGCAGGCCGCGGCGCGCACGGTTCCCTATTGCTTTATTGAAATGCGTCACGAATAATAGAGCGACAATCATTCTCGACCGCACCATGAAGCAACCGGAAGACCTGAGCACGATCGAATTGCCGCTCGACGCGGCGCTGGCGAAGAAGCGCGGCCGTCCGCCGAAGGAGGACAAGCTCAGCGACGCCGAGCGGGCCCGCCGCTACCGCGCCCGCCAGAAGATGCGGCCGAAGGGCGCGTGGAATTACGAGCAGGTCACGACCCAGACGCGCACGGAGATCGAACGCCTGCTGGGCAGCGCGTCGACGCGGCCGGCCGGGGAAGCGGAATTGGTGGCGCAATGGGCGTACGGCATGTTCCTGCTGTGGGACCGCGTCACGGCCCAGCGCCAGCAGGCGGCCGACCGGGATGCGTTGCTGGCGCTCGTCTCCGGCTGATGTTACGCGCCG
>NZ_JBKYMO010000941.1:0-1205 GCF_047302915.1 Massilia sp. CT11-108
GGCCGGCGTCGTGCCGGCCTGGCGCGACACCGGCCTGGTGCTCGCCACCGTGTGCTGGAGCGCCGCCTTCCTCGCCTACCTGGCGGTCTATGTGCCTTACCTGACGGCCGCCCGCATCGACGGCCGCGAAGGCTGAACCGGAGTGACCATGCATCCCACCATCGAATTCGACGCCGACCTGATCGCCCGCATGACCCAGCGCGGTCCGCGCTACACGTCGTACCCCACCGCCGACCGTTTTACCCCCGCGTTCGGCGCCGGCGAGTTTGCCGCCGCCGCGCGGCCGGGCAGGCCGCTGTCGCTGTACGTGCACATCCCGTTCTGCGAATCGCTGTGCTACTACTGCGCGTGCAACAAGATCATCACGAACGACCACGGCAAGGCGGTGAAGTACCTGGGCTACCTGCTGCGCGAGATCGACATGCAGGCCGCGCTGTGCGCGGACGGCGCCGTCGTCGAGCAGCTGCATTTCGGCGGCGGCACGCCGACTTACCTCAGCGACGCCCAGATGGGCGACCTGCTGGGCCATTTGCGCAGCCGCTACGCGTTCGCGGCCGACGACGCGGGCGAGTTTTCGATCGAGATCGACCCGCGCACCGTGGACGCCGCCCGCATCCGCACGTTGCGCCGCCAAGGCTTCAATCGCCTGTCGCTGGGCGTGCAGGACTTCGACGAGGGCGTGCAGCGCGCCGTCAACCGCATCCAGCCGGAAGCGCTGACGCGCGACGCCATTACCGCCGCGCGCGAGGCGGGCTTCCGCTCCATCAGCATCGACCTGATCTACGGCCTGCCGCTGCAGAACGTGACGACGATGGCGGCGACGCTCGACAAGGTCGTCGCCGCGGCGCCGGACCGCATCTCGGTCTACAACTATGCGCACATGCCGCAGCTGTTCAAGTCGCAGAAGCTGATCCGCGACGAGGACCTCCCGGACGGCGCGACGAAGCTGGCGATGCTGGGCCTGTGCATCGAGCGGCTCGGCGCGGCGGGTTACGTGTACATCGGCATGGACCATTTCGCAAGGCCGGACGACGAACTCGCGCGCGCGCAGCGCGACGGCACCCTGCACCGCAATTTCCAGGGTTATTCGACGCACGCGGACATCGACATGGTCGCCTGCGGCGTGTCCGCCATCAGCGCCGTGAACGGCACCTATGCGCAGAACGAGAAATCGCTCGAGCGGTATTACGCGCGCATCGGCCGCG
>NZ_JBKYMO010000942.1:0-1204 GCF_047302915.1 Massilia sp. CT11-108
GACCGCAGCAGGCGCAGGTCGACGATGCGGTAGCTGGCCTGTTCGTGCCCCTCGCCCGTCATGATGAACGCGCCGGCAAGCGGAACGACACCGCCTACGTCGTGTTCGACGCGGACGGCCTCGCCGCCACGCCGCTCGACGCGCTGGAGCGGGTGCTGCCGCTGGTCGACACGCCCGGCGCGACGATGCGCTGGGGAGATCGGGCCATTCCCGTCGTCGACCTGCGCCGGCCGAACCACGTGCCGGCGGAAGAAGGCCAGGTGCTGGTCGTGCGCGCGGGCGAGCGCCGCGTCGCGTGCGTGGCCGCGCGCGTGCACGTGATGATCCCGGCCGGTGGCGGGCAGTTGTACCGTCTCGGTGCCGGCGCGTTCATCATGACGGGCGAGGGGCGCGAACAGGCCAGCTACCGCATCGTCGACCTGCGCCTGCTGCGGTCCTGACCTGTGTCCGTTACGCAACCGAAGCGAGCAAAAATAGAACGGTCGTACGAAATAGTGTATGCTTCGGCTCCCGCCGACCCCGGCCTTTCCGGCCCGGGGGCGGGCTCAGAATCGATACTTGGAGTGAGACCGATGAACCAGAAACACCTGACCCTGCTCGTCGCCCTGGCCCTGGGCGCGTCGCTCGACGCGACCGCTTCCGGCTACCGCTTCGGCTCCCAGAGCGTGTCCGCCCAGGGCACGGCGGAAGCCAACGGCGCCGAAGCCGCCGACGCATCCACCATCTTCGCCAACCCGGCCGGCATGTCGCGCCTGGAAGGGCGCCAGATCGTCGGCGGCATCACCGCCGTCGTCCCGCACTCGACGTTCCAGGATGCCGGCTCGACCCGCTTCACCAGGACGTCCACGGGCGGCGTGAAGGCGCAGGACGACTACGCGCCGAGCGTCGTGGCCGCCCCGACGCTGTACTACAGCCAGAGGATCGACAACCAGTGGACGGCCGGTGTCGGCGTGTTCGTCCCGTACGGCACCAAGCTGGATTACGACGACAACTGGTCGGGCCGCTACTCGCTCACCAACATCAAGCTGGAATCGATCAACATCAACCCGTCGGTGGCGTTCAAGCTCTCCGAGCAGCACAGCTTCGGCTTCGGCATGGACATCGAACACATGAAGGCGAGCCTGCGCCAGGGCGTGGACGTGCCGGGCTCGATCGCCGCCGCGCAGGCCGCCGGCAGCAGCGCGAAAAGTTCGGTGACCGGCAT
>NZ_JBKYMO010000943.1:0-1202 GCF_047302915.1 Massilia sp. CT11-108
GCGCGCCGCCCGCGTCGCCCGCGGCCGGCTGGATCCAGATATCGTCGAAGATCCCGGCCGCAGCCAGCTTGCCGTTGGCGACGCAGTTCAGCGCCACGCCGCCCGCCAGCACGAGGTTGCGCTCCCCGCTCAGGCGGCGCAGGTGGCGCGCCGTCCTGAGCACGATCTCTTCGGTCACCTGCTGGATGCTGGCCGCGAGGTCCATCTCGCGCCGCGTGATCGGCGTCTCGGGCTGGCGCGCCGGGCCGTCGAACAGGTCGGCGAAGCGCGGACCGGGCATCGCCATGCCGTCCAGCCAGCCGAAGTAATTCATATCCAGCCGGTACGAGCCGTCGGTCCGGACGTCGATCAGGTGTTCGCGGATCCGGCCGGCGTAGCGCGGCCGGCCGTAAGGCGCCAGCCCCATCAGCTTGTACTCGCCGGAATTGACCTTGAAGCCGCAGAAGCTCGTGAACGCGCTGTACAGCAGCCCCAGCGAATGCGGATAGTCGATCTCGGCGAACAGTTCCAGTTTCCGGCCGTGGCCCGTGCCGAGGGTGGTCGTGGCCCATTCGCCGACGCCGTCGATCGTGAGCACGGCGGCGCTGTCGAACGGCGCCGGATAGAAGGCGCTGGCGGCATGGGCCATGTGGTGCTCGGCGAACAGCACGCGGCCGGCGCGCCCGGGCGTGCCGAGCGTCTGGCGCACGTGCTCGTTCACCCAGATCTTGTCGCCCAATACCGCGCCCGCGGCCTGGACGAACAGGTCGCGCGCGCCCGCAGCATCGCCGTGCCGGGCGCCGGCGCAGGCGTTCTGCACGACGCGGTCGAACGTCAGCAGCGGATTGTCGTAGAAGACGATCGCATCGAGGTCGGCCGCATCGACGAAGCCTTCTTCGAGACAGTAATTGATGGCGTTGACGGGAAACGACGGGTCGTGCTTGCGGCGCGTGAAACGCTCTTCCTGCGCGGCCGCGACGATCTCGCCGTCGTGCACCAGCGCCGCCGCCGCGTCATGGTAATAGCCGGCGATGCCCAGGATGGTCTTGCCCATGTCGCCTCCTCAGCTGGCGCGGGCCAGGCCTGCGCCCAGCATGTCCGCGATGACGGGCTGGAGCGAACGCGCGAGCGCGTCGTGGCCGGCCGGCGTGAAATGGATGTCCTTGTCCCAGCGCAGCCGGCGCCGTGGACCATGGAGGACGCTTCCTCATGCTGCGCAGGAT
>NZ_JBKYMO010000944.1:0-1202 GCF_047302915.1 Massilia sp. CT11-108
TCGCGGAGCATTTCGCGCCCGAGCTGGCGCGGCTGGCCGACCTGGCGCGCGACGGCCTGCTGACCGTGACGCCGGACCGCATCACCGTCACGCCGAAGGGCCGCCTGCTGGTGCGGAACATCTGCATGGTGTTCGATGATTATTTCGGCAAGCCGGCCGCCGTGCCGTTGCAAAGGATGCAGTATTCGCGTACGGTGTAGCGTTGCCAGAGCGTCCAGACTGTATTCGCAGAGACACAGTTTCCGCAAATATGTGAACATTCCGTGCGGCAATGTTCTATATTCTCGACATAAGGCTTGATTCCTCTCAAGCTGATCGAGTTTTGCCAAACTGCCATGAATGCAGCCACCTTACATCTTCCCGCGCCCAGGATGGCGCCGACGCCGCCATGCCCGGAGGGCTATGTCGCGCTCGAATGGCTCGAACATGCGCCCGGTTTCGTCGCCTTCCTCGTCGGTCCCGACCTCGTGTTCGCCCATGCGAACGACGCGTACAAACAGCTGGTGGGGCGCAGCGACCTGATCGGCCTGCCGATGGGCGACGCACTGCCGGAAGTGGCGGAGCAGGGCGTCGCGGCACTGTTGAAAGCGGCGCTGACCACCGGCGAACCGGTCGTGCACCGTGCCTGGCCGGTCCAGCTGGCCGGTCCCGGCGGCGCGCTGCAGCTGCGCTACGTCGACTTCGTGGCGCAACCCGTGCCGCACAGCGCGGCGCAGGGCGGCGCCGGCCTGCTGATCCTGGGCAGCGACGTGACGATGGAGACGGTGTCCCAGCGCGACCTGCAATTCAGCCTGACGCACGACATGCTCACGGGCCTGCCGAACCACGCGCTGTTCCGCGACCGCCTCGAGCACGCGCTGCGCCGTGCCGCGCGATCTCGACCAGCATGCGCTCGCCGCCCGCGACGGTGCCGACAAATTCCTGTTGCTGCTGGAAGGGACGCAGCAACCGCAGTTGACGGCGCGCATCGACGAGATCATTCGTACCGTCGCGGCGCCGTTCGAACACGCCGAACACGCCGATCACAGCGTGTACGTGACCTGCTGCGTGGGCGGCGCCGCGTTCCCCCTGAGCGGAGGCACGGCGGAAGACCTGCTGCTGGCCGCCGACCGCGCCCTCGCGTGCGCGCAGGAAGCGGGTGCCGGCACCCAGCGCTGGGACGATACGCTGCCCGCCGACGGTGGCCTCGACCGGCTGCGGAT
>NZ_JBKYMO010000945.1:0-1188 GCF_047302915.1 Massilia sp. CT11-108
CGCCAGGACTGCACCATGTCGCCCAGTGCGCGCAGCATCTGCCCGACCTCGTCGCGGCTCGTGCCGGCCGGGACGTCGGCGCGCAGGTCGCCCGTCGCGATGCGCGCGGCCACGGTGGTCGCTTCCCGGAGGGGAACCGCGATGGCGCGGTTGAGCCACACCGTCTTCACGAACGCCAGCAGGACGACCGCCAGGTTCAGGACGATCAGCGTCACGCCCGCGCTTTCCACCAGCGCCTCGCCATCGCGCATCCGGGTCCGGGCTTCCTGCATCTGCTTCGCCGCGATCTCGTCGGCGACGGTCCTGAGCCGGTCGAACGTGTTCTGCAGGCGTCCCGTCGCCGCTTCGCCGGCGGCCGCGCGCTGTCCGGCCCGCACCTGCGGCAGCACGTCGTTGTCGCGCACGACGCCGTATTCCTGGTAGGCGTTGACGAGACGCGCGTAGTCCGCGGCAAACGCCTGGTCGGCGTCCTTGTGCGCGGCGAGCTCGCCGAGCAGCTTCCGGATCGCACCTTCCTCGGCCTCGAGCTGGCGGCCGAATCCCGCCTGCACGGTGCTGCCCGCAACCAGCGTCGACAGCAGCGCCACGCGTTCGCGGTTGATGGCGCTGCGCAGCTCCAGCACGTTCATCGTGATCGCCAGGTCGTCGTTGTACAGGCGTTGCTGCAACGCCCGCTGGCGCGCGAGTCCGTTCCACGACGAGAAGCTGGACAGCGCCATCGCCACGACGATCAATGCGAAACCGAGCATCAGTTTCGCGCGGGTGGAAAAGTCGGCCAGGGCGCGCATGGGAATCTCCTCTTGTTATTGGTGGTCCGTATTCACGATCAGCGTGGAATCGGCAAGCAGGCGCCGCGCGTCCAGCAGCGCGGTGCGGTCGGGGGCGACGCCGAGCAGGTAGCTGGCGTCCGGGTCGGCCAGCATCGGCAGGTCGTGTCCAAGGCAGTCGTGCGGGAAGCGCCGGGTGCCGTCGATCGCCTCGGCCAGCACGGCGAACCGGCTCTCCTCGCCGCGCAGGACGATCAGCGCGCCGGGGTCGGCCAGTTCGGTCAGCGGCAGCGCGAGCAGCACGCGCAGGTCGACGACGGCCAGCACGTCGCCTTCCCACATCGTGATGCCGTCGATGACGTCCGGCACGCCGGGCAAGGTAGTCAGCGGCAGCGCCGGCAGCACGCGCGCGACCCAGGCC
>NZ_JBKYMO010000946.1:0-1184 GCF_047302915.1 Massilia sp. CT11-108
CCGCGATGCGCAGGCCGAACGACATATTGTCCTCGACGGTCATCGTCGGGTACAGCGCATACGACTGGAACACCATGCCGATGCCGCGTTCGCTCGGATCGGCGTCCGTCATGTCGCGCCCGCCGATCTCGATGGCGCCGGAATCGCTGTCGACGAGGCCCGCGATACTGTGCAGCAGCGTCGACTTGCCGCAGCCGGAGGGTCCCAGCAGCACGAGGAATTCGCCGGGTTCCACGCACAGGTCGAGGTCGCGGATGATGGGCTTGCCGCCCAGGACAATGTTCAGTTTGCGCAGCGAGACGTTCGCCATTCCCTATCCTTTCACGGCGCCGGCGGCGATGCCGCGCACGAACCAGCGGCCGGAGAAAAAGTACAGCGCGAGCGGCACGAGCGCCGTGAGGATCGTCGCCGCCATGTTCACGTTGTACTGCCGCACGCCTGTCGTCGTGTTGATCACGTTGTTCAGCTGGACCATCATCGGCATGTTGTCGCGCCCCGCGAACACCAGGCCGAGGATGTAGTCGTTCCACACGCCCGTCACCTGCATGATCGCCGCGACGACGGCGACCGGCAGCGACATCGGCAGCATCACCTGCAGGAAGATGCGCCAGAACCCGCCGCCATCGATGCGTGCGGCCTGGAACAGCTCATGCGGCACGTTGCAGTAGTAATTCCGGAACAACAAGGTCATCACGGGCATGCCGAAAACCAGGTGCACGAGCACGATCGCCGGCAGCGAACCGAAGATGCCTGCCAATGCCATCACGCGCACGAGCGGGTAGATCATCACCTGCACGGGCACGAACGCGCCCGCCATCAGGATGCCGAACAGGAGGTTCGCGCCGCGCGGCCGCCAGAACGACAGCGCGTAGCCGTTCACGGCGCCCAGCAAAATCGGCAGGATTGTCGACGGCACGGTGATGGCGACGGAATTCCAGAACCCGGTGCGCACGCCGTCGCACGCGGCGCCCGTGCACACGCCGCTCCACGCGAGGCGCCACGGCTCCAGCGTGAGCGCGTGCGGCAGCGCGAAGATGCCGCCCTGGCGGATCTCGTCCATCGACTTCAGCGACGTCACGATCATCACGTACAGCGGCAGCAGGAAGAACAGCGCGGCGCCCAGCAGGAACACGTACAGGCCGATGCGGGCCGGTGTCCAGCGGGGGCGCGCATCGGCCTGTACG
>NZ_JBKYMO010000947.1:0-1161 GCF_047302915.1 Massilia sp. CT11-108
GCACAGCAGCGAGGCCAGCGCGAACGTCGCGATGCCGGCGAGCAGGATGCGGCGCCGGCCGTAGCGGTCGCCGGCCGCGCCGCCCAGCAACAGTAACGAGCTCAAGGGGAGAAGATAGCCGCTCACGACCCACGACAGGTCCGCGCCCGCGCCGCCCAGGTCGCGGCCGATGGCGGACAGGCCCACGTTGACGACGGAGCCGTCGATGAAGGCGAGGCTGCTGGCCAGGATCGACGTGGCCAGCACCAGGTGCGGGTGGTCGGTGTGGCCGCTCGTCGGCGTACTGTCGGCCAGCGGGCGATCGCAATGGGCCGGCAGCGCGCTCACGTTCTAGTGCGGCGTCGCCGCCTGCTTGGCCTTCGTGAAGACGGGCCCCCACAGCGGATGGCCGTGTTCGCCGGGTGCCAGGTCGAACGACGGGTCGAGGCGCAGCGCGCGGTCGAACGCCTGGCGGCACGGGCCGGGACGCGACGTCACGCAATAGCTGAACGCCATGTATTTCAAGGCCGTGAGGCGCGTGGCGAGCGGGCCGTTGTTCACGTCGCGCGCGGACAGGCGCCGGATCGCGCCGTTGTAGTCGCCGTCGTTGTACAGCCGGATGCCTTCCTGCAGGCCTGCGCTGGGCGTGGACACGTCGTCGCGGTCGCGCGGTTTTTCCTTCGGCCGCGCCGGGGCTTCGCGCACCGCCGGGGTGTCCCGTTCCACGGTCGATGTCGCCTTCGGATGGCTGGGGCTGCGTGCCGGTTTCTTGTCGAAGCCGGGCAGGTCGGCGCAGCCGCCGAGCAGGGCGGCTGTCGCGGCCAGCAGGATGGCGCGGGCGAAGCGGTGGGTCTTCATCGGTCTCCGGTCGTGGGTCATCAGGGTTCCGCCGTGAAGTCGACGGTGATCTGGCCGTCGCTGCTCGCCGTGTCGACCTCGAGCACGCGGTCGTGGAAGTTCGGGTTCGTCACGCGGATCGTGTGGCGGCCGGGCGCCAGCACGAGGCGCTTGACGGGCGGACTCACGCCGCGGTCGACGTCGTCCACGTAGACGACGCCCCACGGCTGGATCTGCAGCTTGTAGACGTTGCCGTTCGGCGTGACGACGACACCGGGCAGCCGGGTGTCCGGCGCGGACTGGGCCTGGCCGGCGGCGGGGCGGTGTGGTATACACCTCTCCGAG
>NZ_JBKYMO010000948.1:0-1157 GCF_047302915.1 Massilia sp. CT11-108
CCGCGAGGCCGGCCGCCGTCAGCAGCGCGGCCATCTTCGCGCGCGCTTCAGATGCCATGCTTGCCCAGCTTGCGGTACAACGCGGCACGGCTGACGCCCAGCATGCGCGCGGCGAGGCTGATGTTGCCCCTGGCCTGGTTCAGCGCGGCGGCAATGGTGTCGCGTTCGAGCGCGCCGAGTTTGTACTCCACGTGGTTGGGCGCAGGCGGCGCGGCCGGTGCGAGGCCGAAATCCTCGTAGCGGTAGTCTGCCCCGCCGCCCAGGATCACGGCGCGCTCGCACGCATGGCGCAGCGCGCGCACGTTGCCCGGCCAGTCCCACGCGCACAGGCGGTCCAGCGCGGCCGGCGCCAGCTCGCGCACGGGCCGCTGGTACTGGCCCTCGTACAGCGACAGGTAGTGGTGCAGCAGCGCGGGAATGTCGTCGCGCCGGGCGCGCAGGGGCGGCACGCGGATCACGATGGTGTTCAGGCGGAACAGCAGGTCGGCGCGGAACACGGCCGGATCGAACAGGCGGTCTTCCGCCAGGTTGGTTGCGCTGACGATGCGCACGTCGACCGGTTCGGAGCGGTCGGCGCCGATCGGCGTCACCTCGCGCCGCTCGAGCGCCGTCAGCAGCCTGGCCTGCGCGGGCAGCGGCATGTTGCCGATCTCGTCGAGGAACAGCGTGCCGCCGCGCGCGGCCTGGAAGCGGCCGGCGCGGTCGCTCTTCGCGTCGGTGAACGCGCCCTTGCGGTGGCCGAACAACTCGCTCTCGAACGTCGCCTCGGGCAGCGCGCCCATGTCCACGGCGAGGAACGTCCCGGCGGCGCGGCGCGACGCCTGGTGGACGGCGCGCGCAACGAGCTCCTTGCCGACGCCGTTCTCGCCCAGCACCATCACGTTCGCTTCGGTGGGCGCGACACCGGCGATCATCGCCTTCACCTCGCGCATCGGCGCGGAGTCTCCCATCAGGGCCGACGCACCGGGCACGTTCGCGGCCGCGCGGCGCGCCAGCGCGGCATCGACGGCGGCGGCGAGGCGTGCGTTGTCCCATGGTTTGGTGATGAAGTCGACGGCGCCGCGCTTCAGCGCTTCGACCGCGAGCGGCACGTCGGCATATGCGGTCAGCGCGATCACGGCGGGCGGCCGCGCCAGCGTGCGCAGGCGGTCGAGCAC
>NZ_JBKYMO010000949.1:0-1154 GCF_047302915.1 Massilia sp. CT11-108
CATACGTCGCGGACCAGAAGCGCGCCCGGCTCGAGGAGGCGGCGCGTGCCCAGGCCGTGCTGACGCAGCTGATGCCCACGCCGGCCAGCCCCGTCGCCGACACGGAAGGCGTATTGCGCGACCGCTTCCTGGGCGGCGACGCCAGGGGGCCGGAACTCGTGCTGCTGCCGACGGGCCGCTTCCAGATGGGCTCTCCCGAGCACGAACGGAAGGTCGCGATGGAAGCCGGCTCGCAACCGGGCTGGCTGGCGCGCGAACTGCCGCAGCACTGGGTCGGCATCGAGAAGCCGATCGCCATGGGCCGCTATCCGGTGACGGTCGGCGAGTGGCGCGTGTTCGTGGCCAGCACCGGCTGGCGGCCGAGCGGGGAAACCGATTGGGACGCGCCGGGCTTCGCGCAGACGGACCGCCATCCCGTCGTCGGCGTGAACTGGTTCGACGCGATCCGCTACGTGCGCTGGCTGTCCGAAGCGACCGGTAAATCGTACCGGCTGCCGAGCGAGGCGGAATGGGAATACGCGTGCCGCGCCGGGACGAAGACGGCGTTCTCGTTCGGCGACAGGATCACGACGGACCAGGCGAATTACGACGGCAATTTCACCTACAACGGCGGCCCGCGCGGCGAGTACCGGCGCGGCACGACGCCGGTCGGCATGTTCCCCGCCAATCCCTGGGGCCTGTTCGACATGCACGGCAACGTGTGGGAATGGGTGCAGGACGTCGTCCACGACAATTACGACGGCGCCCCGCTCGACGGCAGCGCGTGGGAAGAGGGCGGCGACCAGGCCCGCCGCATCCTGCGCGGCGGCTCCTGGCTGTACAACCCGCGCTACCTGCGCGCGGCGCTGCGCAACGGCTTTTCGGCCGCCCTGTCGAACGACATCGTGGGTTTTCGTATCGTACGCGACCTGATGTAGCCAACACGATACGCAGCGGAAATTCGCGGTGTCTCACCCTTGGGCGCATAATGAATCGCACTCTGCAAAGGAGGCGATCATGCGAATTCCCAAGGATATCCAGATCCCGTTCATCGTGCTGTCGCTGGAAGCCGTGCTGCTGACCGGCGCGGCGTTGATTTTCCTGATCCTGCGGCCGGGCTGATCTACGCGCGGCCGGCGTAGGCGTCGAGCAGGCGTGCGTAAGTGCGCCGGCGG
>NZ_JBKYMO010000950.1:0-1149 GCF_047302915.1 Massilia sp. CT11-108
CCAGTCCACCGAGGAAGAACCGGCCCAGCGTGCTGCCGATGCCGATCGTCCCCAGCAGGAAAGCCGCGTCCTTCTGGCCGATGCCGTGGTCCAGCGCATACGGCACCAGGTGGACTAACGGCACGAACACCCCGAACGAGCAGACCAGGCAGGCCGCGTACAGCAAGACCAATTGCCGCGACCGGACGGCCTCGCGGTCAGCGGCATCGGCGTCGGCACGCTGGTCATGCCGCCGCTCGCGACGGCGCTGATCGACGCGCTGGGATGGCGCAACGCCTACCTCGCGCTCGGATGCGGCGCGGCGGTCGTCGGCATCGGCATGGCCGCGCTCATTGCCGATGATCCCGCCGGCAAAGACATGGGGCCGGCCGGCGTCCATTCGGGCATGCTGCTGCGCGAGGCCGTCCGGTCGCGGCAATTCGTCTTGCTGTACGCGGCCTGCCTGGTCTGCTCGTTCGGGGTGTTCGTGCCGTTCGTCCACCTGGTGCCGTATGCGCTGGACCACGGCATCGGCCAGAAGGACGCGGCTTACCTGCTGGGGACGATCGGCATCGGCAGCACGCTGGGCCGGTTCTTCCTCGGTGGACTGGCGGACAAGGTCGGGAGACTGGCCTTCCTGCTGGCGATGTTTGCCGGCATGGCTGCCGCACTCGCGGTGTGGGCCGCGTCGACGGGCTTCCTCGCGCTAGCCGGGTTCGCGCTGCTGTTCGGCCTGTTCTACGGCGGCTGGGTCGCCATCATGCCGCCCGTGGTGACGGATTTGTTCGGCAACCGCCAGGTCGGCGGCATCATCGGCGTCCTGTACACGAGCGTCGCAGTGGGTACGCTCCTCGGTCCCACCGCGGCCGGCTACCTGTTCGACGCGAGCGGCAGCTATACGGTGCCGATCGTGGCCAGCGCAGCCGTCAACGTCGCGGCGGCGGGGATAGCCGCGCTCGTGGGCAGGCCGGCCTGATCACCATTCGTGCGTCGTCCGCTGCCACGCCGGCAGCGCCTGGATGCGCTCGAACCAGGCCAGCAGGTGCGGATACGCATCCAGCGGCAGGTGCGCCCGGTCCTTGTACATGAGCGGCGCCGCGACGGCGTAGTCGGCCAGCGTCACGCCGTCGCCGGCGAGCCACTGGCGCGTGGCCAGGTGCTGGTCCAGCA
>NZ_JBKYMO010000951.1:0-1149 GCF_047302915.1 Massilia sp. CT11-108
CGTCGTGCGCGGCGTCGGGCGGTTCGGCCAGCGGCAGGCGCACGACGAATTCGCTGCCCAGCCCCGTCCCGGGACTCTTCGCCTCCACGGTCCCGCCATGCATCTGCACGAGGCTGCGCACCATGGCGAGACCGATCCCGAGCCCGCCCTGCCCGCGCCCGGCCGCGCGATGCGCCTGCGTGAACATGTCGAACACCGCGGGCAGGTGGCCGGCCGGGATGCCGATGCCGTTGTCGCGCACCGCGATCTCGACTTCCTGGCCGTCGCGCCGCGCCTCCAGCGTGATCCTGCCGCCCTGGTCGGTGTACTTGGCCGCGTTGTTCAGGAGGTTCGCGAGCACCTGCGTGAGGCGCACGCTGTCCGCGTTCAGCGTCAGCGCTTCGTCGGGCAGGCGCACGTCCAGATGGTGGTGGTGCTGGTCGATCAGCGGCCGGCTCGTCTCGACGGCGCCGTGCACGACGTCGGCCAGCAGCAGCGGCTGGCGGTGCAGCTCGATCTTGTCGCGCGTGATGCGCGAGATCTCGAGCAGGTCGTCGACGAGCTTGATCATCTGGCGCACCTGGCGGCCCAGCATCTCGACGAGGCGGTCGGCGCGGCGGCGGCCGTCCGGATGGCGCAGCAAATGCACCGCGTTGCTGATCGGCGCGAGCGGGTTGCGCAGCTCGTGCGCCAGCACGGCGAGGAATTCGTCCTTGCGGCGGTCCGTTTCCTTCAGCGCCTGCTCGGCCAGCACGGCGTCCGTGATGTCGAGCGAAGCGCCGACGTGGCCCGCGTAGCTGCCGTCCGGCGCGAACAGCGGTTGCCCGTAACTGTCGAACCAGCGCCACTGGCCGTCGCGGCGGCGCACGCGGTCGACGTTGCGCCAGGGCCGGCGCGTGCGCACGGCATCCATGTAGTCGGCGATGTACGCGGGCGCGTCGTCCGGATGCACCAGTTCGTGCCAGCCCATGCCCATCACGTCCTCGAATGCCTTGCCCGTGAAATCGAGGTAGTACTGGTTGACGAACACGTTGCGGCCTGCTTCGTCGTTCTGCCAGATCAGCACGGGCACGGTATTCGCCAGCGTCCGGAAGCGCTGTTCCGACACCCGCAGCTCGTCCTCGACGCGCTTGCGCGCCGTGATGTCCTGGACGATGTTGACGGCGCCCG
>NZ_JBKYMO010000952.1:0-1146 GCF_047302915.1 Massilia sp. CT11-108
TTGCGCACCTCCGTCGCCACGCGCACGGCGCCGCTGCGGCCCGTCAGGCCCGGCGTGGTCACGGCCGTGCCGGTCCACGGGACGTGCACGTCGTCCGTCGTCACGAGCCAGACGTCGCGGTAGATGCCGCCGCTGAAGATATGTTCGCCGGCGCGCGGCGCGAGCGTCGGGTCCCAGGTGTTGTCGACGCGGACGGCGATCACGTTGCGCCCCGGATGCAGGGCGCCGGTCAGGTCGACGGGAAAGCCGGTATAGCCGCCGCGGTGGCGCGCGATCCTGCGGCCGTTGGCGTACACCTCGGCCGTCTGGAACGCGGCTTCGAACTCGAGCGTCCAGCGGCGCCCGGCGGTCCCTTGCGGCAGCACGAGATCCTTGCGGTACCAGCCGTAGCCGACGTACACCTCAGGCGCCTGGAAGTAAGGCGTGCTGAAACTGTGCGGGAGACCCACGGCCTGCCAGTCGCCGTCGTCGAAGTCGACCTTCTCGGCACCGCCGATGTCGCCCAGGTGGAAGCGCCAGCCGGCGTTGAAATTCTGCCGCTGGCGCGCGGTGGGTGCTGCGGCCGCGGCCGAAGCCGGGGTTGCGGCCGGGGTTGCGGCCGGGGTTGCGGCATGCCCCACGCCGGTCAATATGGCAAGCGCCATGGCGGAAGCCGCCAGGCGGATCAGGGTCGCCGTCTGCGAACGCATCGTTGCTCCAGGTAGGGTGTCATCATCATACAGGAGCGTCATTGTGGCGACGTGCGACCTGCGCGGGCAATGATGAAATCCACCGGAGCGGCGAACGTTTTTTCAGCGCACGGGCGCGAGCCCTTCGGCGGACGCATCCAGTTGCAGGGCCACCACAGTGTCCATGCCGTCGCGCGCGGCGGCCGGTACCGAAATCTCGATGCCGCGCGCGGATTGCTCGACCTTCGCCGCGCCGCCGCCCAGCACGGACGCGCGCACGACGCGGGCCGGGATCGCCGGCAGGGCGAGCTTGTCGCCCGGCCAGTTCAGCACGTGGACATAGACCGTGTTGCCGCGGCGGGGGGCCCCCCCCCCCCCGACCCGCCCCAACCCCCCCCCCCCGGGGGCCGGGAAGGTGTAGGCAGCCAGGACCCACCACCCGCAAGAAAAAAAAAAAAAAGAAGCCCCCCAAAAAAAA
>NZ_JBKYMO010000953.1:0-1140 GCF_047302915.1 Massilia sp. CT11-108
GCCGTGCACCTGCGTCATGCCGGCCGTCGTGGTCGTGCAGCCGGATCGTCGCGCCGGTGACGCCCGGCAGGTCCAGCACGCGGTCGAGCGCGCGCTCGGCCACGTCCTGCTCCGACAGCACCGGATTGATCGCCTCCGCGACCCGGTACAGCCCTTCCAGCGACTGGTACGAATGGGCGATGCGCTCCTGCTGGGCGCGCAGCTGCTCCGTCATGTGGATCGCTTCCTCGTACGTCGAGATCAGGAGATCGAAAATCTGCTGGCGTTCCGCCGTGATGAAATGGGTCTGGCCGCCCAGGTTGATCTTCATCCCCAGCTGCACCCGCTCGTTGGAGCGCAGCGCGCGGTTGGCGAGGATGAAGCGGATGCGGCCCAGCAGGTAGTCCGCCTCGAACGGCTTGCGGATGAAGTTGTCGGCGCCGCAGTCCAGGCCCTTGATCACGTCGTACAGGCTGGAGAGGGACGTGAGCAGGATCACCGGCACGTCGCGCACGTGCGGGTCCTGCTTGATCGCCTTGCACATCTCGAAGCCGTCCATGCGCGGCATGTTGATGTCGGTGACGATGAGCGTCGGCGGTCGCTGTCGGGCCGCCTCCAGGCCCGCGCGGCCGTCGGACGCGATGCGCACGCGGTAGCCCACGGTTTCGAGCAGTTGCGCCAGCTGGCGGGCCTGGGTGGCGCTGTCCTCCACCACCAGGATTTCGATCTCGTGGGAGGCCACGGTATCGCGTTCGACGACGTTGTCGGGAGACGTGCTCATGGAAGGTCCCCAAGGGTTGGAAATACGGATGACGGAAACGGCTCGACCGGCAGGCGTGCCAGCACCTTGCCGATTTCCGCAGGCTCCAGCACCAGCATCGCGGCGTCCAGCCGCAATGCCTCGCCGGGCATGCCGTAGACGACGGCGCTCGCGCGGTCCTGCGCGATGGTCAGGGCGCCGTGCTCGCGCAACAGCTTCAATTCGGCCGCGCCGTCCTTGCCCATGCCGGTCAGGAGGACCGCCGCGGTGGCCGGACGCAGTTCGGGATCGATGGCGCGGAACAGGTGCGACACGGACGGGCACATGCCGTGTTCCGGCGGCGCCAGCACGAGCCGGCCGACGAGCCCCGGGCCCAGCGTCGCCTGCCAGCCTTCCGGGAC
>NZ_JBKYMO010000954.1:0-1140 GCF_047302915.1 Massilia sp. CT11-108
TCCTTGACGAGGGCGTCGATGCCGCCCCGTGCGGCCGCATCCAGCTGCGCGTACGGCTTGCCGTGGCCGCGCTGCGCGAGTTCGTCCTGCAGGGCGACGGCTTCGCGGTGCAGCCAGTCGGCCGACCAGTCGGGGGCGACGTAGCTGCCGTGGCCCCATACGGTGCCCAGCTGCTGGCCGCCGGCGGCGAGCCAGGCCTGCTGGCCCCGTGTGATCTGGTCGCCCGTCCAGATGACGTGGCCTTGTTGGTCGAGGACTTGCGCGGGGATCGGCGGGGCCTTCAGGTAGATCTCCCGGCCCACGAACAACAGCGTGCCGAAGGAGAGTACGCAGATGATCGCCAGCCAGGTCCATAGTCTGCGTGTAGCGTGCATGGCTTGTGTTCCTTCACTGTGATTGATCGGTGGCGCAGCGGGGCGCCTGGACCGCATTGTGCGGCGAAACACCGCAATAGTTGCATCGCAAATGCAGCTTTATTTGAAATGCTTGACCCAGTTTAGGAAACGGCGCGGGACACGCCCATCGGCACGGCGGACTAGTCACTTTGGCCGATTGTCCGGCGCCCCGGCGGCTCATAACATGCAGCGTAGATACCACTTATAAGGAGGCCGCCATGGCCCTCATGACCATCGAAGAAGCCCGGCCGGCGCCCGCACCCGGCCACGGCGCGCCGCTGTTCGCCCTCGGCTTCCGCCCGTTCTACCTGCTGGCCGCCGCGTTCGGCGCCCTCGCCGTGCCGCTGTGGATCGCGGCGCAGGCGGGCGTGCGCCTGCCCGCGCGCATCGACATGTTGTGGCATATGCACGAGATGGTGTTCGGCTTCGCGCTGGCCGTCGTCGTCGGCTTCCTGTACACGGCCGGCTACGCCTGGACGAAGCTGTGGACCCCGCGCGGCAAGGCCCTTGCCGCCATCGCCGCCGTGTGGGTGGCGGGGCGGATCGCGATGCTGGCCGCGCCGCCCGTCGTCGGTGCCCTGGTGGACGCCGCGTTCCTGCCGGTCGCCGCGTGGCCGCTGTTCCGCGTGCTGAAGCAGTCGGGCAATATGCGCAACATGTTCCTCGTCGGCCTGCTCGCGCTGCTCACCCTGGCGAACGTGTGCTACCACGCGGCCGCGCTGGGCTGGATCCGCGTGAATCCGCT
>NZ_JBKYMO010000955.1:0-1130 GCF_047302915.1 Massilia sp. CT11-108
CCGCGCACTGGCGGCGCAGGCGCTCGGCGAAGCGCGGATCGGTCGCGCTGCGTTCGATCAAACGGGCCAGCGCCCGCGCATCGCCGGGTGCGAACAGGCCCGCGTAGTCGCCGCCCAGCATGCCGACGTTGCCGGAGATGTTCGATGCAAGCACGGGCACGCCGCTCGTCACCGCTTCGATGATGACGTTCGCGCCGCCCTCCATGCGCGATGCGATGACCATCGCGTGGCAGCGCCGCAGCCGGCGCCGCGTCGCCATGTGGGGCAGGGCGCCGAGCCAGCGGTAAGTGGAGGTCGCGTCCTGTGTTTCCCGCGCGCGGCGGCCGAGGTCCGGGTCGAGCGCGGCGCCGATGTGCACGAGGCGCACGCCCGGCGTGCCGATGAGGCGGGCCGCATCCATGAACGTCTCCGGATCCTTTTCGATACGCAGGTGGCCGATCATCGCGACGTCGAGCGGCATCCGTGGCCGGGCGGCACGCAGGCGCGGGGCCGACTGGTAGATCACGTGCGTCTTTGCGCGCACGGCGTCCGGCAGTTCGTCCAGGCCGCGCGGCTGCAGCACGACGAGCGCGTGCGCGCGGGCGAGCGAGGCCTGTGCGCTGGCGTCGTCGCGGATGTCGCGGTACAGGTCCGTGCCCGTGAGGACGAGCAGCGTGGGCCGGTCCGGATGCGCGTCGTCGAAGGCTGCCAGCGCGGCGGCGGACCGGCGCGCGTGCAATGCGATCAACAGGTCGGGTACCGCGTCTCCGTCCCGCCAGCCGGGGCCGATCGTGACGCGGTAGTCGCGCGCGAGGTGGCGCCGCCAGCGGCTGGCGGTCTGCCAGTTGCCGTTGTTTTCGCGGGCGGATGCGGGGCTGACGATGTGGATGTGCGCTCGGGGCATCGGTAGGAATCGGAGTCGGGATTGGTCGTACAATGATGCATGGCCGTCAATCAAGCATCGTTCCGCCACGCGGGACCCAGGGAACTGGCCGTCGCATTGCAGGATGCGCGGCATTATACGCTCGCGCTGTTCGAGGCTCTCGCGGCCGCCGGCTACGACGACGCGGCCCGCGTGCCGCGCCTGCCCATCGTGAATCCGCCGTTGTGGGAGCTGGGCCATACGGCCTGGTTCGCCGAATGGTTCGTGC
>NZ_JBKYMO010000956.1:0-1126 GCF_047302915.1 Massilia sp. CT11-108
CACACGTCCCGTGCGCACATAGGCCGTGGTGCGCACGGGACGCGTGGGTTCCGTCTGGCTCCAGCCCATGAATTCGGGACGGCGTTCCCACGCGAGGCGGTAGTACTCGCGCAGGATGGCCGCCGTTTCCGCGGCGTGGACGCGTCCGAACTGCGCGGCGGCCCACGCTTCCAGGTGGCGCGCGGGATCCCGCTGCAGGACGTCCGCGTCGAACGCCGCGTCGAGGAAGTACTGCGTGAGGTATTCGGCCGGCTTGATGTCGCCCACGTTCAGCACCCACAGGCGGCGCGCACCGGTCGCCCATGCGCGCTCCAGCTGGTCGCGGATCAGTGATGGATGCGTCGTGGCCAGCCACAGGTAGTCGTGCGGCCGGCCCCAGTACGACACGTGGTAATAGATGCCCTGCCCGCCCGCGCGCCGGCCCTCCCTGTCCGTGCCCAGTTGCGCGAGATAGCCGTAGTTATCGTCCGGCCACACGAGCGTCACGTCGTCGGGCACGGCGAGGCCGAGGTTCCAGTAATCCAGCACTTCCTTGTACATCGTGAAGGCTTGCGGGATGCGCGCGGGCGGCTTGCCCTGCGCTTCGCCCAGCATCGCGCGCTGGACCTTGAACACGTCCTGCAACGTGTCGCGCGCCTGTTCGGGACTGGCCGCGCCCTCCATCGCGGAATCATGCACGCCGCGCAGGCCCAGCGACGTCATCGTCTCCATGCCTTTGACTTCGTCGATGCGCGTGCGCCAGTAGTCGACGAGGCGGTCGCGGTTGCGGAACCAGTCGAACGGGCCGCCGTTCCATTCGCGCACGTTATTGCGCATCATCGGCTCCGCATGCGACGTGCCGACGATGATCGCGTAATCGTCGGCCATCCGCGCATTGCCCGCGACCTCGTAGAACGGCCGCGTCGATTCGTGCATCGCGGGCCACACGAGGTTCGCCTTCAGGCGCCACAGCAGCTCGAACACGCGCGCGTACGTCGCCGGACCGATGTCGTGGGCCGGATCGAACGTTTTGGCCGCCCACGGCTGCAGCCCCCAGTCCTCGTCGTTGATGAAGATGCCGCGGTACGCCACCGCCGGCGCGTGCGACAGACGCGGCGCGCCGTCGACGGCCGGGCGGTCCAGGTGC
>NZ_JBKYMO010000957.1:0-1123 GCF_047302915.1 Massilia sp. CT11-108
GCGCCGCCTTGCCCTGCTGCTTGCCTTCCTCGCCACCCCATCGTTCGCCGCCGACTGGCCCATGTTCATGGGCGACCCCGCGCACACCGGCCGCGTGGCCGGCGAGACGCGTGCCATCAAGGGTTTCAGATTGGCGGGGCGGTTCGACGTCCACGCGGCGATCCATGCGTCGCCCGTGGCGGCGCAGGGGCGCGTGTTCGTCGGCGCGGAGAACGGCAACCTGTACGCGCTCGACGCGAAGACGCGTACCCTGCAGTGGCTGTATCACGCGCGCGGCGGCATCGCGTCGACGCCCGCGGTGGCCGACGGCACCGTCTACTTCCTCGACCGCGCAGGCAGCGTGCATGCGCTCAAGGCGGACGACGGCTCGCCGCGATGGACCTTCCGCACGCAGGGCGAGGCGGTGTTCGCCGCCCACGGCATGTTCGGCATGCCGCGCGACGGCCAGCCCGTGCCCGACCCGTGGGACCTGTACCTGTCGTCGCCGCTGGTCCATGACGGCAAGGTCTACGTCGGCAGCAGCGACGGCCACGTGTACGCCCTCGACGCGAAAGACGGCAAGCTCGCGTGGGCGTGGCGCACGGGCGGCATGGTGCATTCGTCGCCCGCGCTCGCAGGCGGCAACATCGTCGTCGGCAGCTGGGACGGCGCCGTGTATGCGCTCGATGCGCAGACGGGCGAGCAGCGCTGGCGCCACCAGACGGGCGTCGAGCAGAAGACCAGCATCATGTTCGGCATCCAGGCATCGCCCGCCGTCGATGGCGACACGGTATACGTCGGCTCGCGCGACGGCTTTTTCTACGCGCTCGATGCGGTGGGCGGCCAGCCGAAGTGGCGCTACGACGCGCAGGGCAGCTGGGTCGTCGGCACGCCGGCGGTGGATGGCGACAGCGTGTACGTCGGCACGTCGGACACCGGCCTGTTGCTGGCGCTGGACAAGCGCACCGGCCGCGAACGCTACCGCTTCGAAACGAAGGTGTGGACCTTCGCGTCGCCGCTGCGCGTGGCCGACGTCGTCGTGGCGGCGTCGATGAAGGGCGAATTGCACGCGCTCGACGCGGCGACCGGGCGCGCGCGCTGGTCGTGGCGCAGCGATGCGCTTGCCGTGAACGATGGCCGCGTG
>NZ_JBKYMO010000958.1:0-1118 GCF_047302915.1 Massilia sp. CT11-108
GCGCACGCGGTAGTCGGCGCCAGGCTGCGTCGGGCGCAGCGCGAACGTCGTTTCGGACAGGTTGGTCCAGTTGGCGATGCGCTGCATCTGCGCGGTGGACAGGTCGTCGGCGTCGAACACGACGGCGAGCGGATTGCCCAGGAACGGGGTGGCGGTGAAGACGTCGACGGTCTTGAACGGGTGGCGTGCCATGCGGATCTCGCGTTGTTGGGATGAGCCCAGTCTACGCAAGGGGCGGCGGCATCGACAGGCACAGTCACCCGATTGCGGCCGGCACTGTACCGGCGATCGGCCCTGCACGGTTTCGACGGGGCGCAGGCTGCGCAACACGGCGCCGGGCTGCTTGCCGACCGGGGTCAGTTCGTACTCGACGCGCGGCGGCACTTTACGACACGGGCGTCGCCCACGCGCGTGGCCGGCAGGTACTCATCGTCACGCATCGCGACAAGGAGGCGGACGTGCTGCGCGCCTGCGCGGCATCGTCGACATCGACGGGGTGGTGCCGGGGTGACTGTAAAGGGACGTAAAGAAGGGTAAAAGAGTTTTATCCGCACACATCGCGTGCGCCGTCCTGCGCATAATGCCTGCAACCCAGCCAGGAAAGGACGATGGTGAATACAGCGCGCGCACATGCCGGAGCGGTTCCGGTCCGCGCCGCCCGCGAGGCGGCACGGTACACGACGGCGGCCCTGCCGCTCGTCCCGGCCGGTGTGCTGGCGCGCGCCGACCGCATCCTGTTCGTCACCCACCTCGCCATCGGCGATTTTACTTACCTGCAGGCGTGCCTGCGCGCATTCGCCCGCGCGTGGCCGCATGTGCGCATGCACGTGTGGGTCGACGAACGGCGCCGCACGGCCGATCCGGCCGCGTGGCCGCACCTGCGCAGGTACGCGCTATACGACTGGCTCGCGGCCTGCCCGTGGATCGACCGGGTCTACGACAGCACGTACAGCCCGGCCGCGTTCGAGCAATCGGTCGACGACGCGCGCGCCGAACGCTATCCGGTCGTCGCGTCGCTGGCCGTCGTCGACTGTCACCGCTATGCGCGGCTGGCCCGGCGCATCAGCCCGCGCGGCTTCGTCGTGGGCCTGACCAAGCCGGCCGAGCGCCTGCTGCAC
>NZ_JBKYMO010000959.1:0-1110 GCF_047302915.1 Massilia sp. CT11-108
CTCGCAGCCCAGCGCGTACGCCGTCGCGGCGCGCACGCCGGCCGACGTCGCCGCGGCCGTGAACTTCGCGCGCACCCACGACCTGCGCCTCGTCGTCAAGGGCGGCGGGCACAGTTACCAGGGCACGTCCGACGCGCCCGATTCGCTGCTCGTCTGGACGCGGCACATGAACGACGTCCGCCTGGAACCCGCCTTCGTCGCGCGCAACTGCGGGGCCGCGCCGCAGCCGGCCGTCACGGTGGGCGCGGGCGCCATGTGGATCGACGCGTACGATGCGGTGACGACGCTCGCCGGCCGCTACGTCCAGGGCGGCGGCTGCACGACCGTCGGCGTGGCGGGGCTCGTGCAGAGCGGGGGCTTCGGCAGCTTTTCCAAGCGCTACGGCACGGCGGCGGCCGGCCTGCTGGAGGCGGAAGTCGTGACGGCCGACGGCCAGCTCCGCATCGCCAACGCCTGCACGAACGCGGACCTGTTCTGGGCCTTGAAAGGCGGCGGTGGCGGCAGCGTGGGCATCGTCACGCGCCTCACGTTGCGCACCCGCGAGCTGCCGGCCACGTTCGGCGCCGTCTTCTGCAAGGTGCGCGCCGCCGACGATGCCGCATTCCGTGCGCTGGTCGGCAAGCTGGTCGAGTTCTATGCGAAGGACCTGTTCAATCCGCACTGGGGCGAGCAGATCGGCATCCACGGCGACAACACCGTCGACGTCTCGATGGTGTTCCAGGACCTCGACGAGGCCGGCGCGGCGCGCACGTGGGCGCCGCTGCTCGACTGGCTGCGCGCGCATCCAGCCTACTCGTTCGAGAAGCCGTTCCAGGTACTGGCCCTGCCCGCGCGGCACATGTGGGACGCGGCGTACTTCCGCGAGCACGCGCCCGGCTTCATGGTCGCCGATCCGCGTCCGGGCGCGCCCGCGCACCATGTGATCTGGAAGGGCGACACAGACCAGGAGGGCTGGTTCATCCACGGCTACAAGTCGGCGTGGCTGCCGGCCGGGCTGCTCGATGCGAAACGCCAGGCCGGCCTCGCCGACGCGCTGTTCCAGGCGAGCCGGCACTGGAGCGTGGGCCTGCACTTCAACAAGGGCCTGGCCGGCGCGCCGCAGGCGGACAT
>NZ_JBKYMO010000960.1:0-1106 GCF_047302915.1 Massilia sp. CT11-108
CCCCTTGGCCTCGTCCACCTCGCGCCTTGCCGCGTCGCAGGCGGCTTCGCGCTCGGCCAGCGCACGCCGGTCGCGCGTCAACTCTTCCTCGATGCGCTCGCGGCGCCGCGTCTTGGCGGCGACGATCGCACGCCACTTGCCGATGGCCGCCGTGCTCATTGCGGTGCGAACCCGGCGATGTATTCGTGCGTGTCGGCGCCGTCCGCGAAGTCGTCGGTGCGCTGGTTGAGGAACTCGTCGAGCGGGTCGTGCTGTGCGATCGCCTCGTCGGTCAGCGGGTCCGTGCCCTGCTGGTATTCCCCCATTTGCAGCAGCAGCTCGACGTCGTCGTACTTCGCCAGCAGCTTGCGCACGTGCCCGGCGCCGGCGCAGTGCTCCGGCGTGGCGACGAGGGTCATCACGCGGCTCAGGCTGTGCAGCACGTCGATGGCCGGGTAGCGGTTGCGCGCCGCGACCTTGCGCGACAACACCATGTGCCCGTCCAGGATACCGCGCACTTCCTCGCTGACGGGGTCGTTGCCCTCCTCGTCCTCGGCCAGCACCGTATAAAAGGCGGTGATCGATCCCTCCGGCCCCATGCCGGCCCGCTCGAGCAGGCGCGGCAGCTCGGCGAAGACCGACGGCGGAAAGCCGCGCCGCGTGGGCGGCTCGCCGGCCGCCAGGCCGATTTCGCGTTGCGCGCGGGCGAAGCGGGTCAGCGAATCCATCATCAGCAGCACGCGCAGGCCGCAGTCGCGGAAGTACTCGGCGATGGCCGTGCCGACGTGGGCCGCCTTGGCCCGCTCGATGGCGGAGCGGTCGGACGTGGCGCACACGACGACGCTGCGGGCCATGCCGTCCTCGCCGAGGATCAGTTCGATGAATTCGCGCACCTCGCGGCCGCGTTCGCCGATCAGCACGATCACGTTGACGTCGCAGGCGGCGCCGCGCGCCAGCATGCCGAGCAAGGTGCTCTTGCCGACGCCGGCCGGCGCGAAGATGCCGAAGCGCTGGCCTTCGCCGACCGTCAGCAGGCCGTCGATGACACGCACGCCCGTGTCCAGCGGCGTGTCGACCATGCGCCGGGTCAGCGGATCCGGGGCGGCGGCCATCACAGGGCGCAGGAC
>NZ_JBKYMO010000961.1:0-1104 GCF_047302915.1 Massilia sp. CT11-108
GCTCGCGCGCGTGCGCAACGTGGAGGACAAGGTGCGGCCGATGACGATCAGTTCGTCGGGCCTCGCCGTGCCGACCGAACCGCGCACGGCCGACGTCCGGTTCGACTACCGCTTCTGATTTCAAGCGCGGCCGCCGCCCGCCGGTGGCCGCATTTTCACCGTTACGTCGTGCCCCTGGAGCCTCATATGACCCCATTGCTGCGCCGTCGTCTGCCCGTCCTTGCCGCCACGCTGCTGGCGGCCTTCCTCCTCGTCCTGGCCAAGCGCATCGGCGGCGACACCACCGTCGCCCTCGTCGCCAGCTCGCTGCTGATGTTCGGCTGCTGCTGGGCCAGCGCCGCCCACCTGCTGGGCGGCGGTGCCGCGCTGCGCCTCGTCGCCATCGCCACGAGTGTCGGCTGGCTGGCCGAGCAGCTCGGGTCGTCGTACGGCTGGTTCTTCGGCAGCTACACGTACACGCCCGTGCTCGGGCCCGCGCTGGGCGACGTCCCGGTCGTGATCCCGCTGATGTGGTTCGCGCTGGCGTACGTCGGCTACGTGATCGCCAACCTGATCGTGTGGCACGACCCCGTCGACCGCCCCGCGTCGCCGGGCCACGACGCGATCATGGCGCTGCTGGGCGCGATGGTCGTCACGTGCTACGACCTCGGCGTCGACCCGTACATGGTCTACGTGCTGAAGGCCTGGATCATGACGGAGAAGGACGGCTGGTGGTTCGGCGAGACGGTGCAGGGCTTCGCCGGCTGGATGACGGTGTCGTTCGCGATCCTGTTCGCGTTCCGCCGCCTCGCGCGCGTACGCACGGCGCCGGAAGACGCAGGCGCAGTGCTGCCGACGATGCGCCACGTGTTCGTGCCGCTGGGCGTCTACGCCGGCCTGATGGTGTTCCAGGTGCTGCTCGGCTACCCCGTCGAGGCGCGCACGATCGCGCTGTTCGCGATGGGATTCCCGCTGCTCGCGGCGACCATCGGCCTGCTGCGCCGGCAAGGCATCCTGGCCCGTCCGGCCATCGACGAACCGACGGCTGCCGTGCCGGCCGAAGCGCTGAAGGAGGCCGCGTGAGACGCGACGTCCTCGAACCCGGCCTCGTCGACAACCCGGCGC
>NZ_JBKYMO010000962.1:0-1103 GCF_047302915.1 Massilia sp. CT11-108
CGCGCCTCGCGCCCCGCCACGCGGAACAGCGCCGCGACACCCGCGTGCATCCGGCCCGCGCGCATGCGCTTCAACCCCTGGGCGACGAGGATGCGGTTGTTCGTGTCGAGTTTCACCACGTCGGCGACGGTGCCCAGCGCGACGAGGTCGAGCAGGTTGTCGAGCTTGGGCTGCGTCTGCGCGTCGAACACGCCCCGCTTGCGCAATTCCGCCCGAAGGGCCAGCAGCACGTAGAACACGACGCCCACGCCGGCCAGGTGCTTGCTGGGGAAGCCGCATTCCGGCTGGTTCGGGTTCACGATCACGCGCGCGTCCGGCAGCGCGTCGCCCGGCAGGTGGTGGTCGGTGACGACGACGTCGATGCCGCGCGCCTTTGCCGCCGCCACGCCGTCGATGCTGGCGATGCCGTTGTCGACCGTGATGATGATGTCCGGCGCTTTCTCGCGCGCCGTCAGTTCGACGATTTCCGGCGTCAGGCCGTAGCCGTATTCGAAGCGGTTCGGCACGATGTAGTCGACGCGCGCGCCCATCGCGGTGAGGCCGCGGATCGCCGTGGCGCAGGCGGTGGCGCCGTCGCAGTCGTAATCGGCGACGATGGTCATCTTCTTGCCGGCCGCGATGGCGTCGGCGAGGTAGACGGCCGCCGCGTCGATCTGGCGCAGCGCGCCGGGCGGTACCAATGCTTGAAGTCCAGTCTCCAGCTCGCGCGGGTCGGTCAGGCCGCGGGCCGCGTACACGCGCGCGAGGACGGGGTGGATCCCGCCCTGGCGCAGCATTTCGGATAGTCTTACGGGGCAGGGGCGGATGGTGATGCGGGTTTTCAAAGCAGTCGTTCCAGGGTCGGGCGGCGCCAGAATTTACGTTGCGCCAGCGGGGTCGTCGTCGTTTCGAGGTGGCCGTCGCGGTGGCTCAGCACGAGGCGCACCTCCTTGATGCGGCCGGTTTTCAATGCGGCCAGCAAGGGCGCGAACAGCCCGGTCTCCAGGCGCTGCATCTGCTGCAGCCAGCCATGCCAGTCGGCCGCGATGCCGGGTGCCGCCACGTTGCCGCAGGCGACGCCCAGCAACTGGTGGCGAAGGTCTCCGGCAAGCCGCTCGTGCGCC
>NZ_JBKYMO010000963.1:0-1100 GCF_047302915.1 Massilia sp. CT11-108
TGGCCGCGCGGCGCGCGTTCGGCGCCGAGGCGCTGCTGCGCTGGCGCACGGAAGACGGCCGCTTCGTCCCGCCCGACCGCTTCATTCCGATCGCGGAATACTCGGGCCTGATCATCGACATCGGCGCGTGGGTGCTGCGCGAAGCCTGCGCGGAACTCGTGCGCGTGCGCGCGGCGGGCCACCTCGACTTCACGATGTCGATCAACGTCTCGCAAGTCCAGTTCCGCCATCCGCATTTCATCGACATGCTGCGCCAGGCGCTGCTCGATACGGGCGCGCCGCCGGAGCGTGTCGAGCTGGAGATCACGGAATCGATGGCGATGGAAGAACCCGATCTGCTGATCGAACGCCTCGCCGAAATCAAGCGCACCGGCGTGTCGATCGCCATCGACGATTTCGGCACGGGCTTCTCGTCCCTCTCCTACCTGCAGCGCCTGTGCGTGGACCGGCTCAAGATCGACCGCGCGTTCGTGACCGAGATCACGGACGCGGCAAGGGGCAGCAGCATCGCGGAGATGGTCATCGAGCTGGGCCGCAACCTGGGCCTGTCGATCATCGCCGAAGGTGTGGAGGACGAGGTGCAGGCGCAGATCCTGCAGGCGCTCGGTTGCCCGCTCGCGCAGGGCTATCTGTTCGCGCGCCCGCTCGCGCCCGCGGCACTCATCGAGTGGCTGGGCAGCGACGCGCTGACGCGCGCCGCGTAATCACCGACGACCGGTCAATCCTCGGCCATCTGCTCGGCAGGCCAGTCGCGTATATAGGCCTTGAGCATGCGGTTCTCGAAGCTCTGCGCCTCGAGCACGGCCTTCGCGACGTCGTAGAACGAGATCACGCCCAGCAGCGTGCGCGCGTTCATGACGGGCAGGTAGCGCGCGTGCTTTTCCAGCATGATGCGGCGCACTTCGTTGACTTCGGTGTCCGGGGTGACGGTGATCGGGCTGTCGTCCATGTGCTTGCGCACGGTGCCCGCGGGTTCGAGCGAACCGCCGTGCGCGTGCAAGGCCTTGATGACCTCGCGGAAGGTCAGCATGCCGACCAGGTCGCCATATTCCATCACGACGAGCGAGCCGATGTCGCGCTCGGCCATCGTGGCGGCGGCG
>NZ_JBKYMO010000964.1:0-1099 GCF_047302915.1 Massilia sp. CT11-108
GCATGAGACCACGGCGGACGCGCCGGGTCTTATCCGCGCTGTCCGGCAGCCAGCGCCGTGAGCGTGCGCGCGAGGCCGCTTACCACGCGCGCCATGCCGGCAAAGACGACCTGCTCGGGCGGCTCGTCCGTATCCGGCGCGGCATTGTCCGCCTGGCGGAACGGGAAGCGCGTGAACGACGTGTCGGTGAGGACGAGGGCGGGCAGGCCGGCGCCGGGACGGTGCCACCCGGCGCGGTCGGACAGGGTCACGCCCTGCATGTAGGCGGGCGTCGCGAGGCCGTGCGCCGGGCCGGCCGCGACGCTCTGGAATGCGGACAGCGCGTCCTGCACCTCGCGCGACGATGCCAGGCTGCCCACGTAGGCGATGAAGCTGCCCGGACGCCCGGCGGACGGGAGGGCGTCGTCGACGCCCGGAAGCGCGGCGGCTTTCGGCGCGAGGAAGAACACGAAGCGGATCTCGGTGCCGCTGCTCGGACGCACGCTCGCCAGCAGGCGCGCCAGTTCCAGCACGGCCGCCGTTCCGGGCGCGCCGTCTTCGGCGCCGTCATCGCGGGCGCCGACGATGAACGTGCGCGCCGCTTTTTCGCCCGGGGGCACGCTGGCCAGCACGGCTTCGATGCGGCGTTCGTGGCCGGTCCCGCCGCGGTCCCGCACGGCGTAGCCGGCCGCCCGCAGCACGTTGCCGATGTAGGTGGCGTCCTGCGGGCCGCCCGCGAGCGCCGTCACGTGCGCGCGCAGGCGCATGGCCAAAGGCGGTTCCGGCATGGCGGCGCCGGGGTTCACGGTCATCATCGCCAGCACCACGAGCAGGACGATGGCGACGATGGCTTTCCAGTGTGCACGAAAAAAATGTCGCATGGCATGGGGCGCGGCGCAAGGGGCGACCGTGCCGGACAGGCCGGGCTCGGCGCGCGTTGCGGTCCTGGCGGACGCCGTCCGGCGACGGCTGCCGGGGCCGCCCGTGCATACAATGGAAAACCGGGGCCGGGCGGGGGGTTTTTTTTTTGGGGCCCCCAGCTGGGGCGCACTCTTGTGGGTGGAAGTCCCGCCGCGAGCTGACCACAGCGAGCGAAGCGAAGCGCAACTGCACGAGGGCG
>NZ_JBKYMO010000965.1:0-1097 GCF_047302915.1 Massilia sp. CT11-108
GTGCAGGCCGCCCTGTTCCGCGCATCGCGCTCGCTGCCGGCCGAGATGACGACGCCGCCCTCCTACCGCAAGGTGAACCCGGCCGACGCGCCGATCCTCCTGATCGGCCTGAGCTCCCCTTCCCTGCGCCTGAGCGACCTGAATGCCTTTTCCGACAACCTGATGGTGCCCGCGCTCTCGACCCTGAGCGGGGTGGCGCAGGTCAACGTGTCGGGGCAGAGCCGCTATGCGGTGCGCGTCCAGGTCGATCCCGACCGCCTGAACGCGCTCGGCCTGGCGCTGCCGGACGTCGCCGCGGCGCTGAAGGCCGCCAATTCGAATGCGCCGCTGGGCCAGCTCGACACGCGCCGCCAGATGATGAGCATCCAGATGGCGACAGGACTGATGAAGGCCGCCGACTTCGCCCCTGTCGTCGTCGCCACCGTAGACGGGCGCCCGGTGCGGCTGAGCGAAGTGGCGCAGGTGCTGGACAGCGTCGAGAATAACCAGAATACCAGCGGCATCAATGGCGCCAGTTCGATCTTGCTGCAGATCCAGCGCCAGCCTGGAGCGAACACGGTGGCGACCGTCGACGCGATCCGCGCCGCCCTGCCGAAGCTGGTCGCCCAGCTTCCCAGCTCGGTCAAGGTGACGGTCCTGAACGACCGCTCGGTATCGATTCGCGATGCGGTCCATGACGTCAACCTGACGATGCTGCTGACGATCGCGCTGGTGGTACTCGTGATCCTGCTGTTCCTGCGGCGCCTGGCGGCCACGCTGATCCCATCGATCAGCCTGCCGGTGTCGCTGGTCGGCACCTTCGGCCTGATGTTCGCGTTCGGCATGAGCCTGAATAACATCTCCCTGATGGGTCTCACCATCGCGGTCGGACTGGTGGTGGACGACGCCATCGTCGTCCTCGAAAACATCATGCGCCATGTCGAGGATGGAATGGCGCCCCGCGACGCCGCCATCAAGGGCACCAGCGAAGTGGCGTTCACGGTGGTGTCGATCTCGGTGTCGCTGGTGGCGGTGTTCATCCCGGTGCTGTTCATGCCGGGCACGATCGGCCTGTTGTTCCACGAGTTCGCGCTGGTGGTGGCGCTGGCGGTGCTGGT
>NZ_JBKYMO010000966.1:0-1096 GCF_047302915.1 Massilia sp. CT11-108
TTTTTTAAACCCCCCCCGGCCCCCCCCCCCCCCGGGGGCCCCCGCCTGGCTGGCGACGAATTCGTCATCGTGCTGGAGCAGGTCGGCTCGCCGCTGGAATGCGAACGCATCGGGGCCAAGCTGCTCGACGCGATCCGCGCGCCGTTCCTGCTGGACGGGCACACGCTCGCGGTCACCAGCAGCATCGGCATCGCGTGGAGCGCACGGCCGGAGCAGGTCGCGCTGGCCCATGCGGCGGACGACGGCTTGTACCGCTCGAAGCACGCGGGGCGCGATACGGTGTCCGTGCTCGTCGTCGAGGAGACTACGGCAGCTGGAAGCGGTAGCCGACACCCGTCTCGGTGACCAGGTAGCGGGGCTGGGCGGGATTGTCTTCCAGCTTGTGGCGCAGGTGGCCCATGTAGATGCGCAGGTAGTGCGCCTGGTCGGACTGGTTCGGTCCCCACACGCCGCGCAGGAGCTGCGGCGTGCTCATCACCTTGCCCGCGTTCGCGACGAGCACCGCCAGCAGCCGGTGCTCCGTCGGCGTGAGCCGCACGGTGGCGCCGCCTTTCGTCACCTGGCGGTTGTGCACGTCCACGACGACGTCGCCGAAGCGCACCTTGCCGTCGCCGCCCGTCGCCGGGCCGCGCTGGCGCCGCTGGGAGGCGCGTACGCGCGCCAGCAGTTCGCCCACGCCGAACGGTTTCGTCAGGTAGTCGTCCGCGCCGCGGTCGAGCGCGCGGATTTTTTACTCCTCGTCGACGCGCGCCGACAGCACGATCACCGGCACGGCGGACCATGTGCGCAGGTCGGCGATGAAGTCGGCGCCGTCGCCGTCGGGCAGGCCGAGGTCGAGGATGACGACATCCGGCTTGCGCGTGCCCGCCTCCGTCAGGCCGCGTTCGAGCGTCGCCGCCTCGTGGACCTGCCATCCTTCCCGTTCCAGCGCGGCGCGCACGAAGCGGCGGATGTGGGGCTCGTCTTCCACGAGCAGGGCGATACCGGTGAAATCACTCATCGTCGTTCTCCATGTCGTCCGGCGGCGGCGCCGGCGGCAGGGCCCGGTCGACCTGGATCGCGTGCCCCTGGCTGGCGCGGCTGCGGGTACGGGTGG
>NZ_JBKYMO010000967.1:0-1095 GCF_047302915.1 Massilia sp. CT11-108
CGCCGGCGCGACCACGGCATCGAACTGCACACGGAGATCGTCGTCGCGCCCGACGACGACGTCGAACTGCGCCGCCTGCGCATCGCCAACCGGACGGGCACGACGCGCACGATGGAGCTGACGAGCTACGCGGAGGTGGCGCCGGCCACCGTGCAAATGGAGATACTGGCGGAGCGCGACGCGCTCGTGTGCGCGCATGGGCAGGCATGGCTGCTGAACGTGATGACGGTGCACGGCGCGGACGCGCCCGGGGCCCAGTTCGGGACGGACCGCGCGCACTTCATCGGCCGCGGACGGAGCAGGGCGCATCCCGCCGCGCTGGAGGCCCGCGCGCCGCTGGACGGCCTGGACGGCGCCGTGTCCGATCCGGCGCTGGCGATCCGCCGCATCCTGACGCTGGCACCGCACCAGGAAGCGACGGTCGACATCGTGCTGGGCGTGGCCGAGACGCGCGACCACGCGCTGCGCCTGATCGACAAATACCGCGACCGCCAGGTGGCCGACCGCGTGCCCGAACTCGCATGGACGCACGGCCAGGTCATGCTGCGCCAGTTGAACGCGAGCGAGGCGGACGCCCAGTTGTACGCGCGCCTGGCCGGCAGCGTGCTGTGTCCGCAGCCCGCGCTGCGCGCCGACCCGGCCGTCATCGCGCGCAACCAGTACGGCCGCGCCGACCTGGAAGCCCTCGGCATTCCGGGCGACCGTCCGCTCGTGCTGCTGCACCTGCGCGACGCCGCCAACCTCGGCCTCGCGCGCCAGGCGGTCCAGGCGTATGCGTGGTGGCGCGCGAAAGGACTCGCCGCGAACCTCGTGGCCTGGTGCGACGGCCCGGCGGCGCTGCAGGACGAGGTCATGCGGCTGCCCGGCGCGGGCGGCGTGTACGTGTGCACGTCCGAGCAGCTGTCGCTGGAAGACCGCATGCTGATGCAGGCAGTGGCGCGCGTGGTCCTGGCGGACGACCAGGGCAGCCTCGCCGAACAACTGCGCCGCGCGGCCGCGCGCAAGGCCGGTCGAAGAGGAGAATATGACGCGGGCGCCGAATATAGAGGTGTTTATGTGGGTGGGGGGCGGTTGATTTAAAAAAAATGGGGGGGG
>NZ_JBKYMO010000968.1:0-1093 GCF_047302915.1 Massilia sp. CT11-108
ATCCTGTCCAGCACCGCGCAGGCGGCGGCCAGCACGGCCGAGACGGCGGCCGCCGTCAGCCAGACCACCGCCACCGTCGAGGAGGTCAAGCAGACCTCGCTGCTGGCGTCCGAGAAGTCGCGCGCCGTGTCGGACGCGGCGCAGCAGGCCGCCCGCACGGCCGCGGAGGGGCGGCGCGCACTGGAAGACAGCATGAAGGGCATGGAATCGATCCAGGAAAAGATGGAAGCCATCGCGTCCACCGTCGTGCGCCTGTCCGAGCGCAGCCACGCGATCGGCGAGATCACGGCGACCGTCGCGGGCCTCGCCGAGCAGTCGAACCTGCTGGCCGTGAACGCGGCCATCGAGGCCGCCAAGGCCGGCGAGCATGGCCGCGGCTTCGCCGTGGTGGCGCAGGAAGTCAAGAGCCTCGCCGAGCAGTCGCGCCAGGCCACGCGCCAGGTGCGCGAGATCCTCGGCGAGATCCAGAAGAGCGTGGGCGCGGCCGTGATGATCACGGAGCAGGGCGCCAGGACGGTGGCGCAGGGCGTCGAGCGGGCCGCGCAGGCCGGCGAGGCCATCCGCGGGCTGACGGACAACATGACGGAGGCGGCGCAGGCGGCGGTGCAGATCGCCGTCTCGAGCCAGCAGCAGCTGGCCGGCATGGACCAGGTGGTGCTGGCGATGGAGAACATCCAGCAGGCCAGCACGGAGAACGCGGCGGGCACGCGCCAGGCGGAGGCGTCCGCGCGCAACCTGCACGCGCTGGGGCAGTCGCTGCGCCAGACCATGACCCGCTTCCAATTCTGATTCCGCGATGACCGACGAAGCATTCCGGGAGCGGCTGCGCGCCATCTTCGGCGAAGAGGCGCGCGAGCACCTGGCCCAGATCGACGTGGGCCTGGTGGCGCTCGAACAGGCGGGCGGGGGCCAGCGCGACGTCCTGTTCGAACGCCTGCTGAAGGTGCTGCATACCCTCAAGGGCGCGGCGCGCACCGTCGACGAGATCGAGCTGGAGCGCCTGTGCCATGCGCTGGAAAGCATGCTGGGCGCGGCACGCGCGGCCGGCGCGGCGGGTTTGTCGGCGACGGCCGAACAGTTCGACCTGCTGCAC
>NZ_JBKYMO010000969.1:0-1092 GCF_047302915.1 Massilia sp. CT11-108
CGACATTGCCGGCGCGGCCGGCGTGCCGGCGGAGCGCACCGCGCACTTCGGTCCCGCGGGCGGCCACGCGTTCGCGGAGGACTGCGGCCGCGGCGCGGACGACCTTGGGCTGTGCCGCGAGCGTTCGCCGCCGGCGTGGCAGGCGCTCGACCTCGCGAACGCCGGCAACCCGGCGCTCGTGCCCTATGGCCGGTTCACGGGCGCCGTGCTGGCGACCGGCCGTGGGGGCTTGACCGCGCGGCTGCCGGCCTACGTCATCGAAAGGATCGCGCCGGCGGGGGCGACGGCGCAACTGGGCAGCTTTTATCGCGTCACGGCCATCGGCTTCGGGACCCGGACGTCGACGCGGGTCGTATTGCAGTCACTGGTCCGGGTGCCGCCGCCGGCGGGTGGTACCGGTGGCGATCACGGACATGGAAACGACGATGATGAAGGACATGACAATGGCAACGAGGACGCACGCGGCGGCGGCAACGGCGATGGGCAGCCGTCCCGGCCGCCGGAGCGCCGGCTTCCGGCCGGCCGGATCGGCTGGCGCGAGATCGCGAACTGGGACGAGCTGCACGCCCGTACCCGGCCATGACGCGGGATTCACGCTCGTCGAACTGATGATCGTCCTGACCATCGTCTGCATCCTCGGCGCGCTCGCGTACCCGTCCTACGCCGGCTACACCGTGCGCGTCAGGCGCGTCGAGGGCCAGGTGGCGCTGATCGACGCCATGCAGCGCCAGGAGCGCTACCGGCTCCAGCATCAAACGTATGTCGAGTTCTCGGCGACCGAGCCCGGCGCGGACGGCTTCGCGTGGTGGTCGGGCTCGAGCGCGGCCGCCAGCGCCTACGAGCTCGACGCGCATGCCTGTCCCGGCCGCGAGATCGGGGACTGCGTCGAGATCCGCGCCCGTCCCGGCACGGTCCGCGTCGACATGCGCTTCCGCGATCCCGATTGCGGCGCGCTGACGCTCGACAGTACCGGGCACCAGGGCGCGGAACACCCGGAGGTGCGATGTTGGCCATGACATCCATTCCCAGGCGCGCCTGGCGGGCGGACGGGGTGACGCTGCCCGAACTGTGCATCGTCCTCGCCGCGTCCGC
>NZ_JBKYMO010000970.1:0-1079 GCF_047302915.1 Massilia sp. CT11-108
CGCTGGCGGCACGCGACGGGGCCGACGCCTCGGCCGCATGGGCACTCGCACAGGCCAGGCCAAACAGGGTTGCAAGCAACAGGCGCTTCATGGTTCCTCCTTGTTTTTGAACGTGGCGCCATCTTGCCCGTCGCACCGGGCCGGGCCAAGGCCGCGCCGCGCCGGGTGCGCGGTGTGCGCCTGGCGGTATCGGAATGTGCTACCGGCCGGCGGCGACCTGGTTGGAAATGCCGAATTTACGCGTGGGCGCGCGTATCGTGCACGGGTACTCGGCCGATCGGATTTAATATGCGCAATCTGACGACGATGCCGTACACAGGAGGGAGCGTACCCATGATCGACTCGAGCGACATCAACCAGACGAGGCGCGACCTGCTGATCGGCGGCGCGCTGTCCGCCACGGCCGCGGCATTGCCGCCCATGGCGTCCGCCCAGGGACCTGAAACGGGCCAGGCGCCCGCCGCCACGCCGGCGCCGGTCACGGCCAGGGTGGCGCTGCGCGTGAACGGCCAGCGCTACGAGCTGGACCTCGACACGCGCACCACCTTGCTCGACATGCTGCGCGAGCATCTGCGCCTGACGGGCACCAAGAAGGGCTGCGACCAGGGCCAGTGCGGCGCCTGCACGGTCATCGTGGACGGCCGCCGCATCAATTCCTGCCTCAGCCTCGCCGTGATGCACGAAGGCGCGGACGTCACGACCATCGAAGGCCTCGGCACGCCGGACAAGCTGCATCCGCTGCAGGCCGCGTTCGTGAAGCACGACGGCTACCAGTGCGGCTACTGCACGCCGGGCCAGATCTGCTCGGCGGTCGCGGCGCTGGACGAGATCCGGCGCGGCATCCCGAGCCACGTCAGCGCGGACCTGGACGCGCAGCCGCTGCTGTCGCCGGCCGAGCTGCGCGAGCGCATGAGCGGCAATATCTGCCGCTGCGGTGCGTACTCGAACATCATCGATGCGATCACGGACTATGCGGGGAGGCCGGCATGAAGGCTTTCACGTACCAGCGCGCCCGTACCCCGGCGGAGGCGGCCCCCCCCCCCCCGGGGGCGTTTAAACAAAAGACGCGGGCCGCCCAA
>NZ_JBKYMO010000971.1:0-1076 GCF_047302915.1 Massilia sp. CT11-108
CCCGGCCAGTTCAGCCCGTGCACATAGCCGGTGTGGCCGCGGCGCGCCCACGCGCCCCAGCTGCCCGGCAGGAACGGCCCGCCGCGGGTGCCGTAGATGCTGTCGCCATGCTTGCCCAGCCACGCGCCGATCTCGCGCAGGCGCTGGGCCTGCGCCGGATCGATGCGGCCGTCGGGGTCGGGCCCCACGTTGAGCAGCAGGTTGCCGTCGCGTCCCGCCACGTTCGCCAGCAGCTGGATGTAGTGCTTCAGGGGCTTCGGCTGCATGTTCGGCTGGTAGCCCCAGGCGCCGGCGATCGTCGTGCACAGCTCCCACGGATGCTGGTCGTCGAAGTCGCCCAGCGCGCCGTCGCCTTCGCGCGAGTGGAAGTCTTCCTTCATGTCCGCGCGGCCGTTGATGACGACGTTCGGCTGCAGGCGGCGCAGCATCGTGTGCACCTTGTCGTGCTGCCAGTCGAAGCCGCCGCCGTAGTGCTTGCCGGGCGCGCGCTTCTGCCACTGCGCGGCAGACCAGTCGCCGCCGAAACTCAGCCAGTCGGTCTCGCCGCCATCGAACCACAGCACGTCGAGCTTGCCGTAGTTGGACAGCAGTTTTTCCATCTGGCGGTGGTACTGGGCGCGCATCGCTTCCGCGCTGTCCCGGTACAGGTCGGGGAAGAAGTAGCCCGGATAGCGCCAGTCCAGCGGCGAGTAATACAGCCCCACGCCCATGCCGGCCTTGCGCGCGGCCTTCACGTAATCCGCGACGAAATCGCGCTGCGCGGCCGTCTTCGTGCTCGAGAACGGATTGTCGCCGTCGTCGAACATCGCAAAGCCGTCGTGGTGGCGCGACGTGAACACCATGTATTTCATGCCCGCGGACTTCGCCAGCTGCGCCCACCCGTCCGGGTCGAAGTGGCGCGGCTTGAACTGGCCGGCCAGCTTCGCGTACTCGTTCACCGGGGTTTGTTCCATGAATTGCGCCCACTCGCCGCGGCCGGGGATGGCGTACAGCCCCCAGTGGATGAACATGCCGAAGCGGGCCTGGCGCCACCAGGCGATGCGGGCGGCCGCGTCGCCGTCGGCGGCCGCCCGCAT
>NZ_JBKYMO010000972.1:0-1075 GCF_047302915.1 Massilia sp. CT11-108
CTTTCCGATCGTGCTGGACGGCGCCGACGAGGAAGAAGCGCGGCGCTGGGCCCAGCACATCCACCGCGCGCTGGAGGCCCCGTTCGCGGTCGCCGGCATCTCGTACGAGATCGGCGCACGCGTCGGCATCGCGCTCGCGCCGCTGCAAGGCCTCGACTACCACACGCTGCTGAGGAAAGCCGACATCGCGCTGTACCAGGCCGCGCACCTTGGGCGTAACGTCGCCGTCTACGCGGCCGAGGACGACCCGCACACGCCCGACCGCCTGTCGCTGATCGGCGACTTCCGCACGGCCATCGAGGCCGGCCAGATCCAGCTCTTTTGCCAGCCGAAGGTGACGATGGCCGGCCGCGAGATCGTCGGCGCGGAAGCCCTCGTGCGCTGGGTGCACCCGGAGAAGGGCTGCATCGGTCCGGAGACGTTCATGCCGCTGATCGAATCCACGGACCTGATCCACGTGCTCACGCAGCACATGCTGGCCAGCGCCGTCGCCCAGAGCGAGGCGTGGCGCGCGCAGGGCGTGCGCCTCCCCATCGCCGTGAACCTGTCCGCGCGCGACATCGCCGCGCTGTCGCTGTCCGAACACCTGCGCGAGCTGCTGGAACGGCATGGCTCGTGCGCGGGCCTGATCGGGCTGGAGATGACGGAGAGCAGCCTGATGCAGAACCCGGCGGAGAGCATCGCCGAGCTGGAACGCCTGTCGGCGATGGGCTTCCGGCTGTACATCGACGATTTCGGCACGGGATATTCGTCGCTGAGCTACCTGAGCCGCCTGCCCGTCGACGTCATCAAGATCGACCACGGTTTCACCATGCAGATGATCGAGGACCGGCGCGCCGCCTCGATCGTGAAATCCACCGTGCACCTGGCGCACGATCTCGGCATGGGCGTCGTCGCGGAAGGCGTCAGCAATGCGCGCATCTGGGATGCGCTGCACACTCTCGGCTGCGACGAGGCCCAGGGTTATTTCGTCGCCGCGCCGATGCCGGCCGCGCTGTTGCTGGACTGGGCCCGCGGGTCGCCGTACCGCCTGCAGGACGAACCCGTGTGCGCGTAGGCGCCGTTCACGCTGCGC
>NZ_JBKYMO010000973.1:0-1071 GCF_047302915.1 Massilia sp. CT11-108
GCGCTGCTGCAGGACCGTCCCGACCTGCCTGGCCTTGTCGGGAAAGACGTAGTGATCGTTCAGCTTTGCCACGAGCGCATCGATCGCTTGCACGCGCATCGCGCTGTCGACGGCAACCTTGGGCGGCGGCTCGGGCGTGGCGGCATGGGCGCCGAGCGTGGTCAGCAGCAGGAAGCACGGTACGACGATCCATCTCTTTTTCATCATTTTTCCTTTGGCAGGGTGTAGGAAACGATTTATTCACGGTAGGAGCAATAAAGCGAAATCAGAGTAGCATAAAAATTACCACAGTATGGTAATATCTTTGACAAGTAATCAGCCTGCATATTGACTTGCACTACCGGGCGATCGGCGAAAGCGACCGCATGACGCTCAAGTCCGTGAAGCCATGAAAAACCGGGGCACGCGTGCCCCGGTTTTTTTACGCCGGTCGAATCGTTACGGCTTGGCCGCGTACAGTCCGATTTCGGACAGCGTCGTAAAGGTGCTGTCGCCGTTATTGGAGGTGATGTTGAGCCGGTACCAGCGATAGGCGCCCGGGCTCGCGATCGCGTAGCTCTTCTGCTGGATGCGGGAGGCGAACGCCTGCCCGCTCTGCGTGTCGAGCGTCGTCCAGTTCACGCCGTCGTTGGAACCCTGGAACTGCCAGTCCTTCGGATCGCGCGGCACCAGGTCGGTGGAGCTGATGACCGTGTAGCGCTGGACCGTCTCCGTGTGGCCGAGGTCATACTGCAGCCAGCCCATCACGCCCTTGTAGAACCAGTACGACCCCGAGTTCTGGTCGAAGACGTACTTCGCGTTGCCCGGGTTGTTCGCACTGTCGTTGGGCGTGCCCCCGGTGGCGACGTTCGCCAGCGGATGCACGGGCGTGACGCTGTCCTCCGGAGAATTGGCGCTCGTGCCGGCCGCGTTCGTCGCCGTGACGGTGTAGTAGTAGGTCGTGCCGTTGGTCACCGACGTGTCGATGTAGCTGCCGCCCGTGACGTTGGCCGCGATGGTCGTGTAGGGGCCGCCGCTGGACGTGGCGCGCAGCACCGCGTAGCCGGTGGCGCCGGACGACTGCTGCCAGCG
>NZ_JBKYMO010000974.1:0-1063 GCF_047302915.1 Massilia sp. CT11-108
CCCCCCCCCCCCTTTTTTTTTAATCATCCGCCCCCCCCCGACATCAACACCTCTCTATTCGGCGGCCGCGTCAGTTGTTTATCCACACCGTCACTCCCCCGGCCTCCCCGCGCGGGGGGGGCGGCTGCCCCCCGACACGACGGTGGTGCGGCCCGGCGGCGACGTCGTCGTCGCCCAGCTGTCGGGCGCCCTGTTCGCGCTGCTGCTGCGCGCCTGGCTGGCCGGAACCGGTCACGAGGCGCCCGGCCTGTTCGCCATCCTGGCCGACCGCCGCCTGGGCAACGCGCTCGCCCGCATGCTGGAATCGCCCGAACGGCCGTGGAAGGTGGAAGACCTGGCCGAGGCGTGCCACATGTCGCGCGCCACGTTCGCCCGCCTGTTCGCGCGCCTGTGCGGCATGCCGCCGGCCGACATGCTGACCCAGCTGCGCATGGCGCGCGCCGCCCGCGCCCTGCTGCAGGGAGAGGGCGCCGTCGGCGACGTCGCGCTGGCCGTCGGCTACCAGTCGGAAGCCGCGTTCAACCGCGTGTTCAAGCGCCATTACGGGATCGGGCCCGGCGGCTACCGGCGCGCGGCCCACGTGGCGGCGGTCACGGATTAGAATCGCGGCATGCTCTCCGAATTCGATCTCATCAAGCGCTACTTCCAGCGCGACCGCGCGCCCGGTCCCAACACCTTCCTGGGCATCGGCGACGATTGCGCGCTGCTGTCCCCCACGCCCGGCAAGGTGCTGGCCGTCTCGTCCGACATGCTGGTCGAGGACCGCCATTTCTTTGCCGGCGCCGACCCGTTCACGCTCGGGCACAAGTGTCTCGCCGTGAACCTGTCGGACCTCGCCGCGATGGGTGCCCGGCCGCTCGGCTTCACGCTGGCGCTGTCGCTGCCGGCGGCGGAACCCGACTGGCTCGACGCCTTCTCGCGCGGCCTGTTCGCGGTGGCCGACGCCCACGGCTGCGAGCTGGTCGGGGGCGACACGACCAAGGGCCCGCTGAACGTGTGCATCACGATCTTCGGCGAGCTGGCGCCCGGCCAGGCACTGCGGCGCGACGCCGAAGATCGTGAT
>NZ_JBKYMO010000975.1:0-1062 GCF_047302915.1 Massilia sp. CT11-108
AGCGTCGAATGTCGTCAGCACGCGCAGGCGCTGTTCCAGCATGCGCGCCTGCTGCCCGAGGATGCGGAAGCCGAATGTGGCGGACGAGCCGGCCAGCGTGTGCAGCACCGCGTGCATCTGCTCGATCAGCGCGGCGGGCGGCCGTTTCGGCTCGAAGGCGTTGCGCGCGGCCGACAGGCGGCCGAGCGTCTGCGGCAGGCTCGCCGCGAATTTATCGTTCAGCTCCGCGAGGCGCGCGAAGAATTCGGCATCCGCACTCGAACTCATTTCGTGCCACTCATTTCGTACCAAATATACGGTCGCCCGCATCGCCAAGGCCAGGCACGATGTAGGCGTGGTCGTTCAGGTTGCTGTCGAGCGAAGCCACGTACAGCTTCACGTCCGGATGGGCCTTGTGGAACACTTCCACGCCTTCCGGCGCCGCGACGAGGGCCAGGAAGATGATCTGGTCATCCGTCACGCCGCGCTTCTTGAGCACGTCGACGGCGTACACGGCCGAGTTGCCCGTCGCGACCATCGGATCGCACAGGATGAACGTGCGCTCGGTCGTGTCCGGCAGGCGCACGAGGTATTCGACGGGCAGGTGCGTGTCTGGGTCGCGGAACACGCCGATGTGGCCGACGCGGGCCGACGGCACCAGTTCCAGCAGGCCGTCGCTCATGCCGACGCCGGCACGCAGGATCGGCACGATGGCCAGCTTCTTGCCCGCGATGACGGGGGCGTCGATCGTCATCAGCGGCGTATCGATCTGGCGCGTCGTCAGCGGCAGGTCGCGCGTGATCTCGTAACCCATCAGCAACGTGATTTCCCGCAGCAGTTCGCGGAACGTGCGCGTGGACGTGCCGCGGTCGCGCATGTGCGACAGCTTATGCTGGATCAGGGGATGGTTCAGGATGAACAGGTTCGGGAAGCGCGGATCTTGTTTCATTTATGCATGGCCGGCGCTTGTGGCAGCGGCGTGGTTATCTGGTAAATGGCCAGCATTATCCCAGTTTGTGCTGTCATTTGTCGAAGTTTTATCGGGGCTTATTCCACCAGCGCACGGGCGAGGATCGCGTCGCA
>NZ_JBKYMO010000976.1:0-1060 GCF_047302915.1 Massilia sp. CT11-108
GCACCGCATCGCCGCAGCGCCGCACGCGATCGGGTGGCTGCGCCAGCGCCTCGATCACGGGGACGGCCGGGTCGCCCGGTACGAACAGGACTTCATGCGTCCGTACCGGCTGAGCGACGCGCTCGACATGCTGCTGCCCGCCGGCCCGGATGGCCCGCGCCTGGGCGTCAGCCTGTTGCGCGATGCGCCGCATCCCGGCTTCTCGAACGACCAGATGGACGCGCTGGCCGATTTCCACGCACTGGCGGCGCAGCTGCTCGCCGGGGCCGATCCGCGCCGTCGCCTCGCGGCACGGTGTCCGCAACTGACGCCGCGCGAACTCGACATCGCACTGGCCGTCGCCGCCGGCATGCCGAACAAGCAGGTGGCGCGCGATGCGGGCATGGCGCCGTCCACCGTCAAAACCCATCTGGCGCACATTTTTCGCAAGTGCGGCATCGCCAGCCGCGGCGAACTGGCGCGGCTGGCCTATTGATCACCCCTCCGGCAGCAGCGCACCGCCGTCCACGACGATCGTCTGGCCGGTGACGTACGCCGTATGGTCGGAGGCGAGGAACAGCATCGCCGCCGCGATGTCGTCCGGCTCGCCCATCCGGCCCAGCGGGATCCGTGCACGCAGGCGCGCCGCGACGTCGTCGCCGCCCAGGTTGCCCTGTGCCGGCGTGCGGATCATGCCGGGTTCCACGCCATTGACCGTGACGCCGTCCGCCGCCACCTCGAGCGCGGCGGCGCGAATGAAACCGTTCACGGCGGCCTTGGACGCGGCATAGTGCGCGAGGCCCGGATAGGCGACGCGCGGCCCCGTCACGGACGACGTCACGAGCATCCTGCCGCCGCCGCGTGCGCGCATCAGGGGCAGGGCCGCCTGCAGCAGGCCGAACGCGGCGTGGACGTTGACGGCGAACGTGCGTTCGAGCAGCGGACGGTCGATGTGCGCGAAGTCCGTCAGCGGGAAATATGCCGCGTTGTGGACGACGATGTCGACGCCGCCGAAGCGCTCGCGCGCCGCCGCCACGATGCGGGCCGGGGCATCGGCGCGGGCAAGGTCGCAGGCCAGGGC
>NZ_JBKYMO010000977.1:0-1057 GCF_047302915.1 Massilia sp. CT11-108
CGGCCGAGGCCGCCTCGCGCGCGGCGCCCTCGGCCGCCAGCAGCACGGCCACTGGGACACGACGACGGCCAACGCCTGGGGCACCGTCGCACTCAAGCGCTTCTCCGAAACCTACGAGCGCGAGCCGGTGACGGGCAGCGCCAATCTCGTCGTCACAGGTGCAGACGGGAAGCCCGTCAGCTGGACCGGCACCGTGCCGGCGACCGTGCTGCAGGCCTGGCCGCAGGGCCGTGGCACCTTGACCATGCGCCAGCAGGGCAGCGGCAAGCCGTGGGCGACGGTCCAGAGCCTGGCGGCCGTGCCGCTGAAGGCGCCGCTGTCGTCCGGCTACCGCATCGCGCGCACCGTCACGCCGGTTGAACAGAAGGTCAAGGGCACGTGGTCGCGCGGCGACGTCTACCGCGTCCACCTCGACATTGACGCGCAATCGGACATGACGTGGGTCGTCGTCGACGATCCGATCCCGGCCGGCGCCAGCGTGCTCGGTTCGGGCCTGGGCCGCGATTCGCAGATCGCGACGGCCGGCGAACGCCGCACCGGCTGGACGTGGCCGGCGTTCGAGGAGCGCCTGCACACCGGCTACCGCGCGTACTACGAATGGGTGCCGAAGGGCCGCTTCACCGTCGAGTACACGGTGCGGCTGAACAACGAGGGCCGCTTCGCGCTGCCCACCACGCGCGTGGAAGCCATGTACGCGCCGGAGATGTTCGGCGAAGTGCCGAACGCGGGGATGACGGTGCAGTGATGAAGACCCTGGTCTGGCTTCTGCTGCTGTTGGCGATGCCGGTGCATGCCGCCGTGCCGACGCCGCAGGAAGTGAAGGCAGCCTGGCGCTCGTCCGACACGACGCTGCTCGACCGCCACGGCGAGACCCTCGCCACGGTGCGTGTGGACATGGCGGGCCGGCGGCTCGGCTGGGTGGCGCTGGACGACATCTCGCCCGCGCTCGGCCGCGCCGTGCTGCAGGCCGAGGACCAGCGCTTCATGGAGCACGGCGGCATCGACTTCCAGGCCATCGGCAAGGCTGCATGGGACAATTTGTTCAGCAGCGGCCAGC
>NZ_JBKYMO010000978.1:0-1056 GCF_047302915.1 Massilia sp. CT11-108
GGCGGTACGCGCGCGCCGCGCGCGCGTACCGCCAGCTGCGCCAACTGAAACAGGAACAAGCAAGGATGAACGATGCGGATCGTCATTGATCTCCAGGGCGCCCAGTCCGAAAGCCGCTACCGCGGCATCGGCCGCTATTCGCTCGCGCTGGCGCTGGGCGTGGCGCGCAATGCCGGCAGCCACGAGGTCTGGCTCGTGCTGAACGCCGCCCTGGGCAGCGCCATCGACGACATCCGCCAGGCATTTGCCGGCCTCGTGCCGCCGCAGCGCATCTGCGTGTTCGACATCGTCGGCCCGACGGCCGAATCGCATCCGCACAACGGCCCCCGCGCGCGCGCGTCCGAGCTGCTGCGCGAACACGCGATCGCCCAGCTGCGCCCGGACGCCGTCCTTGTCACGAGCCTGTTCGAAGGCTATGTGGACGATGCGGTCGTCTCGATCGGCCGCCTGGCGGATGGCGCGTCCACCGCGGCCGTCCTGTACGACCTGATCCCGTTCCTGAACCCGGACAAATACCTGGCCCAGCCGGAACAGCGCCACTACTACGAGCGCAAGATCGCCTCGCTGCGCCAGGCCGGCCTGCTGCTGGCGATTTCCGACTACTCGCGCCAGGAAGCCATCGACGCGCTGGGCCTCGATCCGGCGCGCGTCGTCTCGATCTCGACGGCCGTGGACGAGACCTTTTGCCCCGCCGCGCTCGATGCCACGCACGCGGCCGCGCTGCGCACGCGCTTCGGCATCCGCCGCGCCTACCTGATGTGCGCGCCGGGCGGCTTCGACGCGCGCAAGAACATCGACGGCCTCGTCGCCGCCTACGGCATGCTACCGCCCGTGCAGCGCGCCGCGCACCAGCTGCTCATCGCCGGCAAGATCAACGACGGCGAGCGCCAGCGCCTGCGCGACCTCGCGCGCCGTCACGGCCTCGCGCCTGACGAGATGGTCCTGACGGGTTACGTGAGCGACGCCGACCTGATCGACCTGTACCGCGGCGCCGCCCTGTTCGTGTTCCCGTCGCTGCACGAAGGCTTCGGCCTGCCGGCGCTGGAAGCGATGGCG
>NZ_JBKYMO010000979.1:0-1055 GCF_047302915.1 Massilia sp. CT11-108
GGCCCGGCACGCGCGTGGCGCGGCAGGCGGTGACGATGAGCTGTTGGTCGCGCAGGCTGTCGTAGGCGGCGCGCACGGTGCCGCGCGCGACGCCCAGCTGCACGGCCAGGTCGTGCCAGGACGGCAGCCGGGCGCCGGGAGAGAGACGGCCGTCGTGGATGGCGGCACCGATCGCGGCGGCGATCTGGCCGGCGACGGGTGTGCGTGCGCCGCGGTCGATGTTGATCGAAAGGTCCATGCGGTGAATGGTACAGGGATTCATGCAATTCTTGCGTCTTTGGCCTGATCCAAGTGGCGACTACGATGAAAGCCTCATCCACCGTCACCATGAAGAATCCCATGACCCTCATCCACTTCATCGCCGCCCTGGCCACCGCGCTGTTCGCCTGCGCGACCAACAGCTCATCGTCACCGCCGGCGCGGCCGGCACGCGCGTGGCGCGGCAGGCGGTGCGTGCGGGCACCGCGCCCGAACGCCCGGCTACACCGCCGCCGCGCCTCGCCGCACCGGTCCCGTTCCAGGTCGGCGTGCCGGGCCAGGACGTGTTCCCCTTCAAGACGTGGTCGCGCATCATGGGCCGTGCCGCGCGCGCCGCGGCCGCGCAGCCGCTGGGGTATCCCGATCCGCGCGGCGAACCGGTGCTGCGCGCCGCCATCGCGGCCTACCTCGGCATCGCGCGCGGCGTCGCATGCCACCCGTCGCAGGTGTTCGTCGCGAACGGCCATGCCGCCGCGCTCGGCCTCGCCCTGCGCGCGCTGCGGCTGGAAGGACGCACCGCGTGGGTCGAGGATCCCGGCTACGCGTCGGCGCGTACCGTGCTCGCGCAATATGGCGTGACGCCGTCTCCGGTGCCTGTCGATGCGGAGGGACTCGACGTAGCGGCGGGCATCGCATCCTCTCCGAAGGCGGCACTGGCGGTCGTCACGCCGGGCCAGCAGGCGCCGTTGGGCATGACCCTGTCGCTGGCGCGCCGGCATGCGCTGCTCGACTGGGCCGCGGCGCGCGGCGCGTGGATCGTCGAGGACGACTACCTGGGCGAGCTGCAGCTGCAAGCC
>NZ_JBKYMO010000980.1:0-1048 GCF_047302915.1 Massilia sp. CT11-108
CGAGCGCCGCCTTCGCGACGGGACGCTCGACCGGTTCGGCGATGTCGCCTTGCGGCGCCCGGTCGCCGAACGCGGCCAGCAGCGCGGCGCCGACGAGGGCCAGCGCGAGGATCGCGTGGCGCGGCTTGATGTCGGCCTTCTTCATGACGGATCCGTCCCGTCGCGCAGGTACAAGGTCAGCTTCAGGCGCGCGTCCACCGTCGCGTCGCCGATGGCGTCGCGGTGGAAGGTGATCTCGTCCAGCGACGCGAACGGAATCGCGCGCAGCGCCGCCATCGCGAACTGCCAGATCGCCGCATAGCTGCCTTTCACCGGCAGGTTGACCTGGTACGTGTACACCTTCGCATTGCGGTCATAACCCGGCTTGTACTCGCCCTGGCGCAGCACGAGGCCCGACCTGGCCGCGAGGCCGAACAGCGTCTTGACCTGCTGCTCGGCGCTGCCGCGCACGCCCAGTGCGCCGTAGAAGGCGGCGAGGTTGTCCGGAGCCTGCGGGGGCACGGGTGCCGGCGCGGATGCAGGTGCGGTGGCCACCTGCGCGTTCTGTTTCGCCTGCGCGGCGCGTGCCTCCTGCGCCCGTTCCATCGCCCACACGACATGCAGCGTCCACGCCAGCGCGCCGGCCATCACGAACACGAGGATGCCGGCCGCCGCCACGAGCGGATTCGCGCGCAGCAGCACCAGGCGCAGGCGCAGCAGGGGCGACGTCAAGGTCGTCTTCATCGCGGGGACCTCCACTGGGCATCGATCTGGAAGCGGATCGGCCGGTTCGCGTCCTGTTCGTTGATCTCGTGGCGCGCCAGCAGGACGGTCGTGAACCACTCGACGCGCTGCAGCGCCTCGACGTAGGCGATCATGTCGTCGCTGGTCTTCGCTTCCGCCGTGATGCGCACGCTGCTCTTCCTGGCGTCCGGTTCCAGCGCCAGCAGCGCGATGGTGGCGGGCGTCGCCGCCTGGACCGCGTCGTGCAGGCCGCGCCACGGCAGGTTCAGCTGCTGCACGGACGCGTTCACGGCACCGGCCTGCAGCGCGTGGAAGCGGAGCGGAC
>NZ_JBKYMO010000981.1:0-1046 GCF_047302915.1 Massilia sp. CT11-108
GCCGGCGAGTACATCTACTATCTGCAGGCGGGCGCGTTCCGCGACCTGTCGGATGCGGAAGCGACCCGCGCCAGGCTCGCGCTGCTCGGCTTCGAAGCGGCGATCAGCGACCGCACGAGCGACAGCGGCGTGCTGCACCGCGTGCGCCTCGGCCCGTACAACCAGGTCGAAGCCATGAACAAGGCGCGTGCCAAGCTGCTCGACAGCGGCGTCGACGTCGCCATCGTGCGTAACCAACGATAAGGGGTCGCGATGTCTCTGACGCGCCGTCTGTTCTGCACCGCCCTCCTCGGCCTCGCGGCCGGATCCGCCACGCTGTCGGCATCGGCCGCCGAGCCGCAGGCAGGGTCGCAATACCTCGTGCTGCCTTCCGTGCAGCCGACCGATACCGGCGCAAAAGTCGAAGTCATCGAGTTCTTCGCCTACTACTGCCCGCACTGCTACGCGTTCGAACCTGCGCTCGAAGCGTGGGTCAAGAAGCAGGGCGACAACATCGTGTTCAAGCGCGTCCACATCCAGGGCGGCGCCAGCGTGCTGCCGCAGCAGCGCCTGTTCTACACGCTGGATGCGATGGGCCTGCTGAACCAGTACCACCAGAAGGTGTTCGACGCCATGCACCAGCAGCACCTGCGCCTGTCCAGCGACGAGCAGGTGTTCGACTGGGTGGCGCAAAATGGCATCGACCGCGCGAAGTTCGTCGACACGTACCGCTCGTTCGGCATCCAGGCGAAGCTGCGCCGCGCTGGCGCGATGATGGATTCGTATGGCGTGGACCGCTGGCCGCTCGTCGTCGTCGACGGCCGCTTCGTCACGTCGCCGTCGCACGCGGGCGCGGGCGCGCCCGAGGGCACGACGGAAGCCCAGCAACAGCAGGCGGCCCTGCAGGTGATGGACTTCCTCGTCGCGAAAGCGAAAGCGGACAGGAAATGACCGCGGCGCGGAGCCGCCGGCTGCGCGTATTCATCACGGGCGCGTCCAGCGGCATCGGGGCCGCCTGCTGTTGCTGGGCTTCCGTCGTGCCCTCGGGCGCGCCCGCGCCCGCGTGC
>NZ_JBKYMO010000982.1:0-1045 GCF_047302915.1 Massilia sp. CT11-108
CCACGTGGCGATGGTCGTGTGCGCCGCCTGCGCGCTGGCGGCGTCGATCTGCGCGTTCGCCTGGATCAGGCGCGCGGGTTGACGGACGCCGGATACGTCGGCGCGCGGCGCCGCTGGCTCGCCTGCTCGTACGCATAGGCCATCGCGATCAACGCTGCTTCGCTCCACGCGCCGCCGACGAACGACAGCCCGACGGGCAGCCCGTGCACGAAGCCGGCCGGGACCGTCACGTGCGGGTAACCGGCCACGGCCGCGGGCGACGAAAAGCCGGGGCCATCATGGTCGCCGTTGATGTAGTCGGTCAGCCAGCCCGTGCCGCCCGTCGGCGCGACCAGCGCATCCAGCTTTTCCTCGCGCAGGATCCGGTCGATGCCCTCTTCGCGGCTGTAGCGCTGGTTGTTCGCGAGCGCGTCGCGGTAAGCCCTGGCGTCGAGACCTGGCCGGGCCGCCGCCGCGATCAGGTGTTCCTGGCCGAAGTGGCGGAGTTCCTGCGCGGCGTGCCTGTCGTTGAACGCGATCACGTCGGCCATCGTTTTCACGGACGCGTGCGGTGCGTAGCCGGCCAGGTACGCCTCCAGGTCGGGACGGAATTCGGACAGCAGCACTTCCAGTTCCGTGTCGCCGTACTGGTCGACGTTGGGCACCTGCACGTCGACGAGCGTCGCGCCCTGCGCGCCCAGGATGGCCAGCTCGGCTTCGATCACCGCGTTCACGGCCGGGTTATTGAAAAAATTGCGCGCGACGCCGATGCGGCGGCCGCGCAGGCCGTCGGTCCGCAGGGCCGCCGCGTAATCGGCCGGCTTGCCCTGCATGGTGCCCGTGGCGGCATCGTCCGCATCGGCGCCCGCGATGGCCGCGAGCAGGAGCGCGGCGTCGGCCACGGTGCGTGTCATGGGGCCGGCCGTGTCCTGCGAATGCGCGATCGGGATGATGCCGCTGCGGCTGACGAGGCCCAATGTGGGCTTGATGCCGACGATGCCGCAAATCGACGCCGGCGACACGATCGACCCGTCCGTCTCCGTGCCGATGGCGAGCGTGGCGAGGG
>NZ_JBKYMO010000983.1:0-1043 GCF_047302915.1 Massilia sp. CT11-108
CCGCCACCCCGGCCACGCAGGCCGAGCCGGCCGCCGCGCAGGCGGCCGAATTCGAGCGGCTGCTGCGCGCCCAGATGCTGCTCGACCGCGCCCACTTCTCGCCGGGCGAAATCGACGGCGCCTACGGCTCCAACATGCGCCAGGCGCTGGCCGGCTTCCAGAAGGCGCGCGGCCTGAATCCGACCGGCAAGCTCGACGACGCCACATGGAACGCGCTGAACATCGACCAGACGCCGACCCTGCTGACCTACACGCTGGCCGACACCGACGTCGCGGGCCCGTTCCGCCCCGTGCCGGACGACATGATGGAAAAGGCCAAGCTGCCCACGCTCGGCTACGCCACGCCGGCGGAAGGTCTCGGCGAGAAATTCCACGCGAGCCCGGCTCTGCTGGAAAAACTCAACCCCGGCAAGGACCTGGGCCGCGCGGGCGAGCAGATCGTCGTGCCGAATGTCGTCGGCACCCCGGCGCTGGCGGCGGCAGCGCGCGTCGTCGTGTCGAAGGAGGCCCGCATCCTGCAGCTGCAGGACGCCGGCGGCACCGTGCTGGCCCAGTATCCCGTGTCGAGCGGCAGCGAACATGATCCTCTGCCGATCGGCAACTGGAAAATCGAGGGCGTGCACCGCAACCCCACCTACCACTACAACCCGAAACTGTTCTGGGACGCCAAGCCGGGCGACAAGAAGACGACCGTCGCGGCGGGCCCCAACAACCCGGTCGGCGTCGTGTGGATCGACCTGACCAAGCCGCATTACGGCATCCACGGCACGCCGGTGCCGGCCTCGGTCGGCAAGAGCGAATCGCACGGCTGCATCCGCTTGACGAACTGGAGCGCATCGGAAGTGGCGGGCCTCGTCCAGGCGGGCACCGAGGTCGTTCTGCAAGACTAAAACGAAGCAAAGGAGACGGCGATGAGATGGTTGATGACCTTCCTGCTCGGCGTGCTGGTGGGCGCCGGCGGCCTGTTCGTCTGGCTGCGCCAGATGCCCCACGAAGCCGGAGAATTCCTGGCCCAAGGTGAGCGGCGTCGCATCCTGCAGGTG
>NZ_JBKYMO010000984.1:0-1043 GCF_047302915.1 Massilia sp. CT11-108
GCGCACGTCGAGGCCGCGCTGCGCAAGCTGCCGTTCGGCGCCGGGCGCGGCCCACAGTGCGGCATCGGTGACCGTCGTGTCGCCCGTCAGCGCGCGATAGTCATCCAGGAGCACGACGACGGAGCCGGTCTGGTTGGCATAGTCGCGCCAGACGCCGGCGATGAAGAAGGGCTGCGGCCGGCCGCCCAGCGGCAGGTCCAGCGTCTGGCCGGCCTTCACGCGGTACAGGTCCGTCATCGCTTCCGACACCCACACGGGCCGGGCTCCCGCGGGCACCGGGGCCGGGTCGCCGACGAGGGCCAGCATCCGTCCCGGATCGTTCGCATCGATATCGCGCGCGACGAGCACGATGTTCGGGCGGGCCGGGTCGAGCGACAACGGCCGCGTGCGCAGGAACGCGGCGCGCGCGACACCGGGCACGCCGGCCATGGCCGCCTGTTCCGGCGCGCCGAAGCCGCCCGTGTTGCCGCCGGCGCTGCTGCGCACGTACAGGTCGGCCGGCAGGATGTGCAGGATCCAGTCGTCGACGGAGACGCGGAAGCTCGCGACCATGATGCCCATCGCGACCATCAGGCTGAAGCTTGCCAGTACGCCGCCCAGCGCGATCGAGGCCTGGCCCGGCGCGTTGGCGAGGCGCGCCATTGTGAGTGCCAGCACGGGCGAGTGGTCTTCGCGGCGGCGCAGCGCGCGGTCCAGCTGCCGGAACGCGGAGGCGGCCAGCCGCGGCATCAGGCCGATGCCGCCGATGAGCAGCAGGGCGACGGCGCAATAGCCGAACAGCGGCAACCCGAATACGGGTGGCGCGAACGCGCAGGCGCCGGCGAGCAGCAGGCAGACCAGGGCGGGCCAGATGCGGTTGAGGCGCTCCAGCGCCGTCTCGTCGTTGCCGGACTTGAGCGCGATGGCGGGACGGGCACGGGCCGCTTCCAGCGCGGGTGCCGCGCAGCCGAGCAGCGCGACGCCGAGGCCCAGGCCGAAGTAGACGAAGGCGGCGCCGGGCGCGAATTGCACGCGCGGCTTCACGCCGGGGAAGTAGCCGGCAC
>NZ_JBKYMO010000985.1:0-1036 GCF_047302915.1 Massilia sp. CT11-108
GCGCCGGTCCGTGCGTTCACGCGCGTGACGTGACGGGGCGGCCCAGCAGGGCCGGCACGGCGGATGCGTCCATCGGCCGCGCGAACAGATAGCCCTGGTATTCGTCGCAGCCGAGCGCGCGCAGCAGCGCCAGCTGCTCCTCGGTCTCCACGCCTTCGGCCACGATGCGCATCGAGAGGCCGTGGCCCAGCGCGACGACGGAGCGGACGATGGCCGCGCTGTCGGCGTCGCGCCCCAGGTCGCGCACGAACGCCCGGTCGATTTTCAGGCGCTGCACGGGGAAGCGCTTCAGGTAGGCCAGGCTCGAATAGCCGGTGCCGAAATCGTCGATCGAGAGTTCCACGCCGAGGTCGCGGATGCCGCCCAGCAGGCGCTCGACGACGTCCACGCGGCTCATCGCGATGCTTTCCGTGATCTCCAGTTCGAGCGCGTGCGGCGGCAGGCCCGCGTCGGCCAGCGCATCGGCGATCACCTTCAATAGATCTTTCTGGTAGAACTGGCGGATCGACAGGTTCACGGCGACGCGGGTCGCGATGCCCTGTTCGCGCGCCCAGCGGCTCGCCTGCGCGCACGCGGTGCGCAGCACCCACGTCCCGATCGGCACGATCAGGCCCGTCTGCTCGGCGATCGGGATGAAGCGCGCCGGCGACACGGGGCCGAGCACGGGGCTGTTCCAGCGCAGCAGCACCTCGAACCCGGCCACCTGTCCCGTCGCGATGTCCACCTTCGGCTGGTAGTGCGGCGTCAGCTCGCCGCGCGCCAGCGCGTACCGCAGCTGTTCCTCGATGGTCAGCCGCTCGTCCAGCTGGAGGTGCGTGGACTCGGAGTGGAAATGTACGGGCTCGCCCGCGTCGCTGCGGGCGCGGTGCTTGGCGATGTCGGCCAGGCGCATCAACTCGTTGGCGGAGGCGGCGTCCTGCGGATACGTCGCGATCCCGATCACGGGCGCCAGGTGGAATTCGCGCCCGCCCACGCGCACGGGTTCGGCCAGCAGCGCGTGCAGTTCGAGCGCGACGGCGTCGACGGGGCGGTGGCC
>NZ_JBKYMO010000986.1:0-1034 GCF_047302915.1 Massilia sp. CT11-108
GCGCCGCCTCGGCCGTCGCCTGCGCGCGCGCGTCGCCCAGCGCCTGGTAGCACAGCGCAAGATTGTTCAGCGCGACGGGGTTGCCGGGCTGGCGCCGCAGCACCTCTTCCAGCTGGGCCGCTGCCCGCTTGAACTCGTTCGCGCCCATCCACGTCTGCGCGCGATACGCGAGCACGCGCACGTCGTCCGGATGCGCCGCCAGCCATGTCGCCAGGCGGCCGTCGGCGTCCGCGACACGGCCGGCCCGGCGCAGCGCGTTGTCGATCTTGATCGCGAGTTCGTTCGTCGCATGCAGCGCGGACGCGCGCTCGAACGCTGCAAGCGCGGCGGCCGGCTGGCGCTTGGCCATCAGGATGTCGCCCTGCAACTGGTAGCCGGCCGCGCCTTGCGGATGCTGCTTCTGCATGTGTTCCGCGACCATCAGCGCGAGGTCGTGCGAGCCCTTGCGCACGTACAGCGCGGCCAGTTCCAGCTGGGCCGACGGGAAATCGGGCTGGATCGCCAGCACGCTCTTGAGGTCTTCCTCGGCCTGCGTCGTGTTGTTCATCACGAGCCGCAGCGCCGCCACCTGCATCAGCGCCGGCGCGGAGCGCGGCAACGCCTGGGCCAGCTGCTTGTACGATTCCAGCGCGGCCGGCAGGTCGCCCCGCGCCAGCTCGGCCTTCCCACGCAAATCCAGCAGGTCCGGGTTTTCCGGATGGCTCACCTGCAGGCGGCGCGCCAGTTCCAGCGCCTTGTCCGTCTGGCCCGTGCGCAGATAGTGCGCGCACAGGTCGACGCCGGGCCCGATCGCGTGCGGGTCGACGGCGGCGGCCTGTTCCAGCCAGCGCGTCACCTCGGCGCTGTCCTGCGTGCGCTCGGCCAGTGTCGCCAGGCCGTCCATCGCGGCCACGCTCTTCTTGTTCTTTGCCAGGAAGTCGACCAGCACCTGGCGCGCCTGCGCCGGCTGGCTGGCGTCGAGTGCCAGCTGCGACAGGCTCGCCGCGGCCCGGTAGTACGCGGGATCGAGCTGCAGCGCGCGCGCGAAACTGGCC
>NZ_JBKYMO010000987.1:0-1032 GCF_047302915.1 Massilia sp. CT11-108
GTGCGGTCGCGGCGCCGGTGAAATCCACGCGTGCCAAGGCCGCGCCTGCACCGGCCACGCGTCCGCACCTCGTGCGCGACAGCTTCACCATGCCGGAGCAGGAATACGCCGTGCTCGCCACCGTCAAGCAGGCCTGCCTGAAGGCCGGCTTCGAAGTCAAGAAGAGCGAGTTGCTGCGCATCGGCGTGGCGCTGCTCGGCCAGCTCGACACGGCGTCGCTACGCGCCGTGCTCGACAGCCTGCCCCAGCTCAAGACCGGCCGCCCGCCCGGCGAATGAACCGCGTTCAGTGATGGGTCGGCGGCGGCTCCGTGCGCGCTTCCGCCGTCAATTCCTTCAGCTCGCGGATCGGGATATTCGACTTCTCGTGCATCCGCAGCAGGATCGTGGCGCCGACGTTCAGCTTGCGGTGCCGGATCTTGCTGATGATGGGCGGCTGTACCTCCAGGACGCGGCACAGTTCCGCGTCGTTCTTCAGCTGCATTCGTTGAATCAATGTGTCGAGCAATTTGTTCGGAACAAAACTCGACGGCTCCATGGCCCGGGCGCGATGCATCGCCTCGAGCAACTCCTGTTTTTTCTGCCGTACGCTCATGAACTCCTCCGCCTTGGGGTTGTGTTCAAGACAGATCGACTGTTTTGGAGAGTTGCAGGGTCCGTCCGGCTCATCCCCCGCCCGAACGGAATCCAGCCCGACCGATTTGTTGATGACTTATGCCTGGTGGGTTTGTTGGAATGCTACTACGAAGTTGACAATTATGACGCACTGTTCATGACTAAAACGCCATAAGATGCGTCTTTCTTGCGGGAACTTACGCTAATTTCAATCCGGCGCGGGTCAACACGAAGGTCCGGTCGGCCAGGGCGGCGGCCGCATGGGAGTGGGTGACCATGATGGCGCCGGCGCCGCTGGCCTTGATCTCGGTGCGCAGCAGGCGCAGGATGCCGTCGGCCGTGTCGGGGTCGAGGTTGCCGGTGGGCTCGTCCGCCAGCAGCAGGGCGGGCCGGTGCACGAGCGCGCGCGCGATGGCCA
>NZ_JBKYMO010000988.1:0-973 GCF_047302915.1 Massilia sp. CT11-108
CTCCAGTTCGGGCAGCGTCGTGCGCAGCACGCTCGACGCAAGCTTGCAGCGCTTTGCCGTCGCCGCGCTGCGCCGCCACCTCGCCGAACTGGCCGAACGCAACGTCGGCGACGGCGCCGTGATCGTGATCGACAACGCCAGCGGCGACGTGCTGGCGTATGTCGCGAACGGCGGCGTCGGCGAAGTGGATGGCGTGACGGCGCTGCGCCAGGCCGGGTCCACGCTGAAACCGTTTTTATACGAGCTGGCGCTGGAACGGGGGCAGTTGACGGCGGCGTCGCTGCTGGACGACACGCCCGTCGACATCCCGACCGTCGGCGGCCTGTATGTGCCGCAGAACTACGACCACCAGTACCGCGATGCGGCGTCGGTGCGCACGAGCCTTGCCGGCTCGCTGAACGTGCCCGCGGTGCGCACGCTGATGCTGACGGGACTGGAGCGCTTTCACGAGCGCCTGCGGCTGCTGGGCATCACGAGCCTGACCGAGGCGCCGGAGTTCTACGGCTGGTCGCTGGCGCTGGGCTCGGGCGACGTCAGCCTGCTGGAACTCGCGCACGCTTATCGCACGCTCGCGAACGGCGGCGTGCAGGACGGCAAACGGCGCGTGCTGGATGCGCGCGCCAGCTTCATCGTGGCTGACATCCTGTCCGACCGCGCGGCCCGCAGCACGACGTTCGGCCTTTCCAACGAACTCGCCACCGGATTCTGGAGCGCCGTCAAGACGGGCACCAGCAAGGACATGCGCGACAACTGGTGCGTGGGCTTTTCGGACCGCTACACGGTCGGCGTGTGGGTCGGGAATTTCGACGGCGGCTCGATGTGGGACGTGTCCGGCGTGTCGGGCGCGGCGCCCGTGTGGCGCGACGTGATGGACTACCTGCACCGTGACCGCCCGAGCCGGCCCCCCGCCGCCCCGCCGGGCATCGTGCGCCAGACGGTCCCCTTCGCGCCAGTATCTTATACAAATCAGAAC
>NZ_JBKYMO010000989.1:0-1025 GCF_047302915.1 Massilia sp. CT11-108
CTAAGTAGTCGCCCAATTTTTGCTGTCAAAGCTAAATTGATCACGCAGCAGGGGTTGGGCGATGAAGCACTTGGAGTTGTCCGAAGACGAGCGGCGCACGCTGCGTGAGATGGGCGTGTTCCACCCGCATCCGCGGACACGGATGCGCGCACAGGGAATTTTGCGGTTGAGTCAGGGATTAACGCTGCAGAAAACGGCGGATGAGTTCGGGGTGCACCTGAACAGCGTCGAGCAGTGGAGGCAACGCTGGAACAAGCTTGGCCTGGCCGGATTGTACGAGGGGCGTCATACCGGTCGACCAAGGAAGTGGACGCCTCAGCAGCAGCAGGCTCTTGGCGAGTTGGCGCATTCCGAGGGCGGAAGCGTGGTTGCACTGCTGCGCCAGATCGAGCAATGCCGAGACCATGCGTCGATCAGCGAAAGCACAGCCAAACGGTATCTCAAGGAGATGAATTTCACGTACAAGCGCTATCGGTACGCTCTAAAAAAAAGCGAAATCAGGTGGCGTTCGAGCACGCCAGAAAAGTGATCAACGCACTGGCCAAGCTCGACCATGAACAACGCTGCGAGCTGCTGTACTTCGACGAATCAGGCTTCAGTCCAAATCCTCCCGTGCAGTACGGCTGGGGCAGGATCGGCGAGACCCGGGCCGTCGAACCGCTCGCGCACCGACAGCGCGTGAATGTGCTTGGAGCCTTGCGTCACGACGGCCAACTGACCTGGAGCACTCAGCAACGGCCGACGACACGCGACGATGTGATCGCATTCTTCGATCGGATTGCGCTCCAGCCTTACGCGGTTCCACGCATCGTCTTGATCGACAATGCCGGTATTCACAAGGGCGACCTGATGGAGAAGAAGCGACGCCAGTGGGCCAAACACGGGCTGTATCTGTACTACTTGCCTCCCTATAGCCCGGAGCTCAATCGGATCGAGATCTTGTGGAAGCATGCCAAGCATTTCTGGCGCCGCTTCGTTGCCAGGAACGGCGCAGATTTGCTCGACGAGATTCAATCCTTGATGAG
>NZ_JBKYMO010000990.1:0-1025 GCF_047302915.1 Massilia sp. CT11-108
CCTCTCGTGGGCCCGCAGATGTGAATAAGCGACAGGTGCCGGCCCGGGCATCGCCTCCTTCGCGCCCAGCAGCTGGCGCACTTTCGACGCCAGCTTCTCGCGGCGGTAGGGCTTGGACAGCAGTTCCACGCCCGGGTCGAGGCGCCCGCCGTGGATGATCGCGTTCTGCGTGTAGCCGGACGTGTACAGGACCTTCATGTCCGGCAGCAGCGCGCGCGCCTGGCGCACCATGTCCGTCGTCTTCAGCTTGCCCGGCATGACGACGTCGGTGAACAGCAGGTCGCAGCGAACGCCCGCCTTCATCACGGCCAGCGCCGACTCGGCATTGTCGGCGCGCAGCACCTGGTAGCCCAGCTCGGACAGCATGCCGACGACGGTCGCCTGGACGTTCGGATCGTCCTCGACGACGAGAATCGTCTCCGTGCCGCCGCGCACCTCGTTCGCGACCGGTTCCGGCAGCGTCTGCTCCGCCTCGAGCACGCGCGGGAAATAGGCCTTGATCGTCGTGCCGTGGCCCACTTCGCTGTAGATACGGAAGTGGCCGCCGCTCTGCTTGACGAAGCCGAACGCCATCGACAGGCCGAGGCCCGTCCCCTGCCCTTCGCCCTTGGTCGTGAAGAACGGTTCGATGGCGCGCTCCAGCACCTCCGGCGTCATGCCGGTGCCCGTGTCGGAAATCGCGAGCAGCACGTACTGACCCGGCGGCACTTCGTGCGCGGCGCTGACGTAGGTGTCGTCGAGCATCGTGTTGGACAGTTCGACCGTCAGCTTGCCGCCGCCCGGCATCGCGTCGCGCGCATTGATGGCGAGGTTCAGCACGACGTTTTCCAGCTGGTGCGGGTCGAGCGTCGTGTTCCACAGCGACGCCGAGACGACGGTCTCGACTTCCACGTGTTCGCCGACGGCGCGGCGCACGAGGTCTTCCATGTTGCGCACGACGCGGCCCGGGTTCAGCACGCAGGGCCGCAGCGAGGAGCAGTTCCGCCTGCTCGTCGACGGCGTGATCGACTATGCCATCTACATGC
>NZ_JBKYMO010000991.1:0-1021 GCF_047302915.1 Massilia sp. CT11-108
GGACCGCGGGCGGCAGCGGCAAGGCGGATCCGAATTGCAGCTGGGGCGGCGCCGCCTGCGCCAGGCGGACCCGCTGTTTGCCCTTGCTGACGATGACGTTGCCCGGCGCGATCGACACCACCCGCATCCCTTTCGGCAACATGTCGCCGGGCTGCACCTCGATGACGGTGCCGTCGCCCAGTTGCAGAGTCGCGAACACCGCGCGCCCCACGCCCTCGACGCCGCGTACCTGCGGATCGCCGGCGCCGGGCGCATGCGTGAGCGCTGTGGTGGCCGCCTGGATCGTGGCGATCTGGTTCTGCTTCATGAGGATGCTGCCCTGCACGTCGAGCTGGCGTTCGCGCGCCTTCAGCAGCAGCGTCTCGCCTTCGATCCGGCTCAGCTTTTCGGCGGTGGGATCGGCGTACGCGTGGGCGCAGCCGAGCAGGGACACGAGCAGCGCGCACCAGAGGGATTTATTTGACATACATGACTCCTTCGATTGACCAGTGACCGGCCCGGTTGACGATCCGGTCGATACGCACGCCGGGCCGGTCCAGCAGTTCGGCCAGGGCCGTGGGCAACAGCCCCTGGCTGTCGCAGCTGAACGAATACGCCTGCCACTGCGGCGCGGGCGGCCGGGTCTGCGTCTGCGCCTGCTGCGTCGCCGCGGCCGGAGGCACGCTGGCGATCCTGAATGCGATGCCCATGTGTTGCAGTTCGGAGATGATCGGTTCCATCAATGCGCGGCGTTCGAGCAGCGCCTCGGGCGGGCGCCGTTCGAGCCGGAGCGGCACGGCCAGGGTGGCCTTCTCGCCGCCCAGGTCGAACACGGCATCCGGCACCTCGGCACGCAGCAGGTCCAGCGTGGAACCGTGGCGCGACCATGCGTAGCTGGCCGTGTCGGCGGTGCAGACGTACTCGTCGAGCAGCCAGCCGCCGGCGGCAAGATGGCCCAGTCCATCGACGCAGGCCCTGGCCAGGCTCGTCGGCGTCGGCTTACCGCCCCACGGCGGCGGCATCAAGGCGGCCAGCGCCAAGG
>NZ_JBKYMO010000992.1:0-1016 GCF_047302915.1 Massilia sp. CT11-108
TATATAATCCATAACCGGAGGATTCCTCATGAGCTTGGCCTACGCCTACCCCAAGAGCCGGTTCGAACCGGCGGTTGTTGTGGACCTGTCCGCCCGCGCCGAGCGCGAACGCGATGCCGCGCCAGTCGACGGCCGGCGCATTGCCGCCTAGCGGCAGCAGCAGCGCGAGGCCCACGCACGCGAGCGCGATCCAGGCGAAGTCCAGGCGCCGGCGCGACGTCGCCACGGCCACGACGAGCGGCCCCGTGAACTCGACGGCGATCGCGATCCCCAGCGGTACGTACGCCAGGGCCGAATAAAAGCTCAGGTTCATGGCGCCCAGCGACAGGCCGTATTGCAGCAGCGCGCGCCTGTCGCCGCGCGGCTTGAAACGCCACGGCCGGAACACGATCGCGAGGATCACGGCGGCGAAGGTCAGCCGCATCGCGGTGGCGCCGGCCGCGCCGACGACGGGGAACAGGTGCTTGGCGAGCGAGGCGCCCGTCGTCAGCGAGACGAGGGACAACAACAGGGCCGCGTAGGGGAAAATGGACGAACGCGTGAAAGAGGACATCGAAAAGCGGCGTGTAGCGAAACGTGCGACGATATCATCAAACCGGCCCCCTCCGCCGGCGCTACGATGGGATGGGACCGGGTAACGCTCTTTTTCCGGAACATGAACATCTGTAACAGCCTGTAAAACAACAGGCACGCGCCAACGGATTCTTTATAGTTGGCAGGTGAGGAGAACCGCCATGATCAAGCTCGCTATTATCGTTTCCTGCGCCGCCGCCCTGACCGGCTGCGCCACGTATTACCCGGCGCCGGCCAACTACGGCACGCGCGCCTATGCGCAACCCGACGCCAACGGCTGGCAGGTCGTGTCCGTGACGCCGGTGGCGCCCGGGACCGGTGCGGCCGCGGCAGCATCGGTCCCGGGCGCCCCCCGCGTCACGGGCCCGCCCTGCCCGCCGGTGGCGTCGGGTTGGGCCTAGGCGCGCGTGCCGGTGTTGGCCGGCGCCGGGGTATAAGTGGCG
>NZ_JBKYMO010000993.1:0-1015 GCF_047302915.1 Massilia sp. CT11-108
CTCGCGGGCGCCGCGAGGAAGCGGAGCAGGGCGCGGCCCGCGTCCGCATGGGGAGCGCCGCGCACGATGGCGCCGGCGAACTGCGTCTTCAGCTGGACTTCGGCCGGCAGCACGCCGACGATGTCGATGCCCTGCACGGGTTTCAGTTCGCTCCTTTGCTGGCAGCCGAAATCCGCCTCGCCGTGCGCGATGATCTCGCCCACCGGCGTGGCCGGGATCTGCGCGGCCTTGCCCTGCATCTGCTGCTGGATGCCCAGTTTGTCCAGCAGTTCGCGTTTGATGTATTCGCCGCTCGCGCTGTCCGAATACGCCACCTTCGACGCATGCAGGAAAGCCTGACGCAGGCCGTCGACGGTGCCGATGTCGGGCTTCGGTACGCCATGGCGCACGGCGCACGCGATCGGGGAATCGGCGAGGACGACCTTGCTGCCCGGTTCGAGCTTCCCTTCGGTCATCAGCTTGTCCAGTGCGTCGCCGACCATGATGACGACGTCGACATGTTCGCCGCGGGCGAGGCGCGCGGGAATCGCGTTCTTCGTCGCGCCCATCGACGGGCCCCACCCGGACACGAGCGTGTCGCCGCTCGCGCGCTCGTACGGCACGGACAAGTCCTTGTAGGCCTGGGCGAAACCGCCCGAGCTGACGACGTGCACGTCGGTGGCGTGGGCGACGCCGGCGGTGGCGAAGGCGAGGGCGGCGAGGGTGGTCTTGATGTGCATAAGGGTCTCCTTGTCAGAATTTCTGCATGAGGCCGAGCGTGACGCCCGTGCCGTGGCGGTCCCTGGACGCGGCATCGCCGCGCCAGGCCGTGTAGTCGGCTTCCATATAGGCCGTGGTGCGCGGCGCGAGCGTCTTTTCGACGAACAGGAAGCCGCGGTCGAAGCCGTCGTCGACGTAGCCGGTGGCCTCGCGCCGCACGCTGTACCAGGCCGTCGTGACGAGCAGGTCGCGGGCCAGCGGGCGGCTCACGCCGGCGGACAGCACGCGCTGGGCGACGCGTTTGGCCGGTCCCGTG
>NZ_JBKYMO010000994.1:0-1015 GCF_047302915.1 Massilia sp. CT11-108
TCCGGACGCACCGACCGCGCTCGTGATGGTCAGCGTCGACGAGCGCGGCGTGCCCCTCTACACGTTCTACGGCAGCGGCACGGCCGACCGCATGGTGACCCAGGCCGACCTGGCGAGCGTGCCCGCCGACGCGGCGGCGATCCACGTGGGCTCGTACTGCATGGTCGTCGAGCCCGTGGCGTCCGCCTTGCGCGCGCTGGTCGACCGGCAGCGCGGCCGCAGTCTCATCGTCTACGACCCGAACGTCCGGCTGACCATCGAGCCCGATGTCGACACCTGGCGCGAATCCGTGCGCTGGATGCAGCGCCGCGCCGACGTGCTCAAGGTCAGCGAGGAAGACATCCACGCGCTGTATCCGGGCATGCGCGTCGACACGTTCATCGCGCAGTCGCTGGAAGCCGGCGTGGCCCTCGTCGTCGTGACATGGGGCGAGCGGGGCGTGGTGGCGGTCACGCGCTCGCAGCTGGCGGTGGAAGTGCCGGCCGTGCCCGTCACGGTCGTGGACACGGTCGGCGCCGGCGACACGTTCCAGGCCGGCCTGCTCGCCTGGCTGCAGCGCGCCGGCAAGCTCACCCGGCGCGCGGTGGAAGGCCTGGTCCAGGACGAACTGGTGGAGGCGTTGCGTTTCGCCGCGCGCGCCGCCGCCGTCACCTGCTCGCGCCGCGGCGCGGACCTGCCGTACACGAGCGAACTGGCCGATGTGGAAGGTTTCGAATTTTTTTAAAAATTTTTTCAAAAGAAATGACAACGTTGGACATCCGGTTCAAAAGACCGGCAGCTGGAAAAGCGAAGGCAAAGAAGTCAATATCACACAGGAGATAAATACAAATGCGTTACTCGCTCACCCCCTATATCGGCCGCTCGGCCGCCCTCGTCATCGCGCTGGCGCCCGCCCTCGCGTTCGCGCAGCAGCAGGCCGGCGCGGGCGCGGGGCCCGCCGCCGCCCAGGCCGCCGGGCCCCATAAACGGGGGGAAGTGACCGGGGGGGGCCCGGCCGCCCCCCCCCACGACGCCC
>NZ_JBKYMO010000995.1:0-1011 GCF_047302915.1 Massilia sp. CT11-108
GCGTCCGGATCGAGCCCGCGCATGTCGGCGAGCGCCGCACCGATCGCGGGCAATTGCTCCGGGCTGTTGCGGCCCGGGTGGAGCCACGCCGGCGCGATGTCCGGCGCGTCCGTCTCCAGCACGATGGACTCCAGCGGCAGGTCCACGGCGAGCCTGCGGATCTGCAGCGCGCGCGTAAAGGTCATGGCGCCGCCGAAGCCGAGGTGGAAGCCGGCGTCGATGAAGGCCTTCGCCTGCTGGAAGCTGCCGTTGAAGGCGTGCGCGATGCCGCCCGCGGGACGGATCTGGCGCACGTGCTTCAGCACCTGGTCCTGCGAGCGGCGCACGTGCGTGAGCACGGGAAGGTCGAAGTCGCGCGCGATGCGCAGCTGCTCGCGCAGGAAGCGTTCCTGCTTCGCGCGCATCGCGGGCTCGCACAGCATCGGAATGAAGAAGTCCAGGCCGATCTCGCCGATGGCCACGAAGTTCGGGTCCGCCAGCGACGCCTCGACCTGGCGCCGCAGTTCGGCGAGGTCGTCGTGCGTCGCCTGCGGCACGTAGATCGGATGGATGCCCAGCGCATAGCTGGCGTTGGGCAGGCTGCCTGCCAGAGCGCGCACGACGCCGAAGTTATCGCGCGCGACGGCCGGTATCACGATCATGCCGACCCCGAGTTCCTGCGCACGCTGAGCGATGGCTCCCGACGCCGTGCCGAATTCGTGGGCGTCGAGGTGGCAGTGGGTGTCGATCCACATGGAAGGGTCAAGCCCCGGCCGGCTGCAGGCCGTGCTCCGTCATGCGCAGCACGCGGTCGCAGCGGCGCGCCAGTTCCGGGTCGTGCGTGACGATGACGAAGGCGGTGCCGAGGGTCTTCGACAGTTCGAGCATCAGGTCGAAGATGCCCTGCGCCGTCGAGTGGTCGAGGTTGCCGGTCGGTTCGTCCGCCAGCACGCACGCCGGTTCCGTGACGAGGGCGCGGGCCAGCGCCACGCGCTGGCGCTCGCCGCCGGACAGTTCGCCCGGCCGGTGGTT
>NZ_JBKYMO010000996.1:0-1008 GCF_047302915.1 Massilia sp. CT11-108
GGCCGTCGATCTCGACGAGGCGCGCGGCCGCCGTCAGCAACTCGGGCGCGAAGCCGTCGGACAGAGCGGTAAGGATGGTGCCGTACAACGCGTCCGCCGTGTCCCAGTGCTGCTTGAGTTGCGGATGCAGCACCTTGTCGCGCCATTCCTCCCGCGCCATGACCACCTGGCGGCCGTGTTCGTCACAGGCCGTGATGACATCGTCGATGGCGGGCGCCGGGGCGGCGGCGGTCGTGCGGGTGCGGAAGGCGGCGAACAGACGTCTGAACATGGCGGATCTCCAGAAGGCGATGCATCGCATTATTGGCGTTTATTTCCACATGGAAATTGATCTTCCGCGGCAAGCGGGTTACGACGCGATATGCATCAACGCGGGCACGATGTTGAGCCTGAAGCAACAAGTTGTTGACTTGGCACGGAAAAACGTTACACTTTGGCAAATAGTTTTGTCGGGGATGTGAATGAAGCGCCTGGCCTGGTTGACAATCATGATGGGAGCACTGTGGGCAGGCGCGGGTCATGCCGCCGATGCAAGCCTGTGCAAGTCGATGTGCAGCGCCGAGAAGCGCGAATGCCGGGCGAATGCGGAGGGGCTGGCCCTGGACGACGGGGGCTCGCTGCTCGACCTGCCCGAGAAAAATCCGATGGCGCGCGCGGCACAGGAGCAGGTGCCTTCGGAGGCGGCGCCTGCGCCGCGCCGGCCGACGCCGTACTCGTCAGGCCGAAGCAGGACCGTTGACTCCGCGCACAGACGCGCTAGACTGGCGATAACGATTTGATCACCGACACAATCATTGAACCCGATATCAATTACGCGACCCTCGTCACCCGTAGCGGGCGGCGGGGGTTTTTTATCTTTCGATCCGACCACGGAGGAAACCATGGCTGAATGGATGGGCTGGCTGGTAGCGGCCGGCGTGCTCGTGATCCTGGAGCTGTTCACCGGGACGTTTTACCTGCTGATGATCGCCATCGGTCTCGCGGCGGCGGCGATCGCCTGCCCGGGAC
>NZ_JBKYMO010000997.1:0-1005 GCF_047302915.1 Massilia sp. CT11-108
CCGCGCAGCGCCGTCAGCTCGTCGCGGCCTTCGCGCAGCGCGTTGCGCGCCTGTTCGAGCGTGCGGTCGATCAGCGGGCGGTCGGGGCAGTCCTGCGGCAGCCGGTCGCGCGCGTGCTCGAACAGCATCAACAGGGCCTGCACGGATTGCATCAGCGTGTCGTGCAAGGTGCGCGCGATGCGTTCGCGTTCGCCCGCGCGCTCCTGCAGCAGGCGGCGCAGCTGCAGCGTGACCCGGCGCAGGCGCAAACGGTACAGCAGCCATGCCGCCAGCGCGAGGAGGGCGGCGCACAGCGCCTTGAACGGCGCGCCCTGCACGAACGTGGGCGCGATCGTGACGTCGAGCGCGGCCCCCGTCGGGTTCCACACGCCGTCCTCGTTGGCGGCGCTGACGGCGAAGCGGTAGCGGCCAGGCCCCAGGCGCGTGTAATAGGCCGTGCGGCGCGGGCCGGCGTCGCGCCAGTCGTCGTCGACGCCTTCCAGTTTGTAGCGGAAGCGGACCCGCTCCGGCATCGTGAAGCTGGGGGCCGTGTAGGCGATCTGCAGGTCCCGCGTGCCTGCCGGCAGGATCAAGCCGCCCGTTGCATCGAGCGTGCGCCCGCCGGCGGTCACGCTCGTGATGTGCACGGGCGGCGCCAGCCGGTTGCGGGGCAGGCGGGCCGGGTCGATCCAGGCGGCGCCGTCGGTGCCGTACAGCCACAGGCGGCCGTCGGGCGTCTCCATCAGGCTCGGTTGCCCCGAGCGGAACTGCGCGATGCCTGGATAGCCGTCGGTCGCGTCGAACAGGTCGTAGGTGGCGATGGTGCCGGCCGGCGCCTTCAGGAACGCGCGCCACTGCGTGGCCGGGATGCGCACGAGGCCGCGGCTGCCGTTCAGCCACAGGTCGCCGTCGGCGCGCAGCAGCATGCCGGTGATGCCGGCCAGGGCCTGCGGATCGGCCAGCCGTACCGGGACGAAGCGGCCGCGGGACAGCATCGACAGACCCTTGTCGCCGGCCGCTTCGTCC
>NZ_JBKYMO010000998.1:0-993 GCF_047302915.1 Massilia sp. CT11-108
GCGTGCCGCCTGTTCGGCCTGGGCATGTTCCTGGCGCGACCTTTCTTCAGCAAGCTGGCGGGCCCGTTCCTGATCCGCCAGCTGCTGCCGGACGGTCTTCTCCGCGCGGCGTTGCTCGGCCAACTGCTGCGCGCGCGCCTGCTCGGCTTGCTCGATACGCTGCTGCTCGGCCAATTGCTGCGCCCGCACCTGCTCGGCTTGCTGGATACGCTGCTGTTCGGCCAGCTGTTGTGCCCGCTCCTGCTCGGCTTGCCGGATACGCTGCTGTTCGGCTAGCTGTTGTGCCCGCTCCTGCTCGGCTTGCCGGATACGCTGCTGTTCAGCCAGCTGTTGTGCCGTTTCCTGCTCCGCCTGCCGGATACGCTGCTCCTCGGCGAGCTGCTGCGCCCGCTCCTGCTCGGCCTGCTGAAGGCGGCGCTGCTCCGCCAGGCGCCGCTCTTCCTCTTCCTGGCGTACCCTCGCCTGCGCTTCCTCGGCCGTGCGCTGCCCCGCCAGCGCCGTCTCGTATTGCGCGGATTGCTCGGCGAGACGCTGGCGCTGCTGCTCGGCCTCGGCCTGCAGCCTGTCCTCGGCCTCGGCCCGCAGGCGGGCTTCGTCCGCTTCGAGCCGCAGCGCCCGCTCCTGCTCGCGTTCTTCCGCCTGGCGGGCGCGCTCGGCCCGTGCGGATTCTTGCGCCATCGCATCGTCCTCGACGGGTGCATCGGCCTCGGCCGGCGGCTCGGCGCGGGCCACCGGGTCCGGCACGGGATCGGGCTCGACAGCCGGCAGCGGCACGTCGAACGTGTTGTCCTGATGGGTTTCCTGAGCGATCACCCGCGTGTGCAATCCATCGGCCACGCGCGTGGCAGGCGGTTTGCGGCGGCGTTTGACGACGCGCCGCGGCGGCGGCGCGGGCGTGGGTGCCGGCGCCTTGGGCGCCGGTACCGACACGACGGGATCGACGACCGTGAAACCGTGGCGCGGGGGGGGGGGGGGGGGGGGGGGGGGGGGGGG
>NZ_JBKYMO010000999.1:0-989 GCF_047302915.1 Massilia sp. CT11-108
GCCCAGGTAGCCGCGCTCGCCGCACCGGTCGCCAGCGCGCTGAAACGGGAAAAGCACGAGGTCGCGGCGCGCCAGGCCCGCGACGCCATCGCCCTGCGGGTGCAGGCCGGCGACGTCAACGAGGTCGTCAGCGGCTTCCTCGAGCAGCGCTGGACGACCGTGCTGACGTTCGCGTGGACGATCGAGGATGCGCGCCCGGGCGCCGTCGACAACGCCACCCGGGCCATGGACGACCTGATCTGGAGCGTCAAGCCAAAGGCCACGCCGGAGCAGCGCAAGGCCCTGATCGCCCGGCTGCCGCGCCTGCTGCAGACGCTGAACAAGTGGCTCGATGCGATCAAGTGGCAGGACGCCGAGCGCCTGCAATTCTTCGCCCGCCTGGCCGAATACCACGCGGCGATCGTGCGCGCACCCATCGAGCTGTCGCCGGAGCGCCAGCTGGAACTGGCCACGCAGGCGGCCCAGCAGGATGCGCTGCGCAAGGTCGAGATGGAAAACGCGGCCGCGGAACAGGCGGCGGCGCGGGTGGCCGAGGTGTCCGCCGTCGACGGCCTGGAGCGCGGCATGTGGCTGGAATTCCGCACGGGCGAAGGCGCGCGCAAGGTCAAGCTGGCGTGGGTGAGCCCGCTGCGCACGCTGTTCATCTTCTCCGGCGCCGGGCGGCGCGAAGCGTTCTCGCTGCCGGCCGACAAGCTGGCCGCGGTCCTGAACGACGGCGGCGCGCGCGTGCTCGCCATCGACGGCGTCGTCGGGCAGGTGCTCTCCGACGCAATGGCCCAAGGGGCCGTCAACGATTCGAATATATCGGCCGTTGCCCTACGTGTTGGTATCGGTCACGTGACCGGGTTATAGTCGAGCGTCGTCATCCATCACCGAATCCAACATGCTCTGGTGGTCCCATCTCTCGGCGCTGGGCGGCCTCAGTATCTTAAACACAAATTACGCAGCCCACGAATAAATAGGTGTATATATAGGGGGTGGCCCGATAA
>NZ_JBKYMO010001000.1:0-987 GCF_047302915.1 Massilia sp. CT11-108
GACCTCGCCCAGCTGCGCCGCAACCGCGTGGCGCCGCAGGCCGTGATCCTCGGCGTGACGGCGGATGGCCGCAGCTGGCCGGCGCAAGGTACGATAGCCCTCCCGGCCGGCACCGACCACTTCCGCATCCAGTACACGGCGCCGGCGCTGCGCCTGCCGGAACGGGTGCGTTTCGAGTATCGGCTCGACGGCGTCGACAAGGAGTGGCTCGATGCCGGCGTCCGCCGTGCCACGTCGTACACCAACATCGGTCCCGGCGACTACGTGTTCCACGTGCGCGCCGTGAACGAGGACGGCCTGCCGGGCGACGCGGTCGCCGCCCTGCCGCTGCACGTGGCGCCCACGCTCGTGCAGACGCTGGGGTTCCGCCTCGCCTGCGCCGGCGCGCTCGTGCTGCTCGGCGTGCTGCTGTACCGCTACCGCATGCGCTACGTGACGCGTCGCCTGACGGAACGGCTGCAGGTGAGGACGGCCGAGCGCGAACGCATCGCGCGCACCCTGCACGACACCTTCCTGCAGACCGTGCAGGGGCTCGTGCTGCGCGTGGACGCCGTCGCCGCGTCCCTGCCGCCCGATGCGGGCGCGCGCCGCCAGCTGGAGCACGTGCTGGACGACGCGAGCCATGCCATCGGCGAAGGCCGCGACCAGCTGCAGGAGCTGCGCGCGGGCGACGCCCACGTGCTGGAAGACGTGCTGGCCGACGCCATCGCCCGTCTCACGCTCACGCATGGCGCGCTGGCCGTCGACGTGCACGTGGAAGGCGAGCGCCGGCCCCTGCTCGCCCCCGTGGCCGACGAGATCGCGGAGATCGCGCGCGAGGCGCTGCGCAACGCATTCATGCACGCGCACGCGGCCCGCGTCCGCGTCACGCTGGTCCATGCGCGCCGCGCGCTGACGCTGTGGCCGCCCGCGGCGGGCCCCCCCACCCGCCGGTGGAGTTTTAACCAGGAGAGCGGGCCGCGCAGAGATATGGGTTGGTAGGCGTGG
>NZ_JBKYMO010001001.1:0-976 GCF_047302915.1 Massilia sp. CT11-108
ATGGCCATGCCGATGCGGAAGCCCGAACCACTCATGCCGATGAACTGCTCGGCGGAGATGTTCGAGGCGATCAGCGACGCGCCGATGGCCCACCACGTGAGCGAGCCTTCGGCCAGGAAGTAGTCGTGCGAGGCGGAGGTGTTGGCGCTCTTCTTGCGGCGGTAGACCCACAGGCCGTAGCCTGCGACGACGACGAAGTAGAACAGGAAGACAATGGTGTCCAGGCGGGAGATCAGGTTCATGAGCGTTGTCTCGAATGACGGACAGTGCTCGAACGAGGCACCATCCGCTGGTTGTTATATCGTCCGCCGGAACCGGCGACGCCGGCTCCGAGCTTCCAATCTACAAGAGATTATCGGAAACGCTCAAGAAATGCTATTCCGAAAAGTCCTTTTTACACACTTTTATAACACAATTTGTTTGCGCAAACATCGCGATGCGATGGCGTAACGCGTGACGTTCGCCATGTGTTGGCGTAACGCGTGGGCTCGTTTCATTTGAGGCCCCCGGCCTCAAATGCCCGCCCTACGATGGTTTCGCGGTGTGAACAGACAGAGCATGAATGTCAGCCGACGACGAGCGCCCGGCTGCCGGACGAACGGCGCGCGGCCTCTTCCAGCTTGAACACGCTGACGAGATGGTCGAGCGCCTCGGCCTGTTCGTGCAGGCTCTGGGCCGCCGTCGCGGCTTCCTCGACGAGGCCGGCGTTCTGCTGGGTGACGGTGTCCATCTGCGAGACGGCCTTGTTCACCTGCTCGATGCCCGCACGCTGTTCGCGGCCGGCGTGGCTGATCTCGACCATCAGCTCGTGCATCTGCTGCACGGTCTGCAGCACTTCGCGCATCGTGGCGCCGGCTTCGGAGACGAGACCCGCGCCCGCTTCGACCTGCTGGACGGAGGCGCCGATCAGCTCCTTGATTTCCTTGGCGGCGGCGGCCGAACGCTGGGCCAGCGTGCGCACTTCGCCCGCCACGAC
>NZ_JBKYMO010001002.1:0-975 GCF_047302915.1 Massilia sp. CT11-108
GTCGGCCGCCTCCGCCGCCGACATGCTGTGGTAGGTCACGCCGATGACGATGCCGCCGAGCTGAACCGTGCATTCGCGGCCGTCCGCGCCGTCCTCGTCGACGAGCTGGGGCTGCCGTTCCCGCGCGCCGCCGTGTGGACGACCGATTCCCTCGCCGGCATGGCGGTCGAGATCATGCTGCACGACGTGCCGCAGCCCGCGCTCGAGTTGCCAGCCAGGCCGGAGCGCGCCGAGCGCGCGCTGGCCGACGCCGTGGGCGTGGCGGTGCGGGAGCATGCGCACCTGTTCATCGGCGTCCAGGAAACCCAGTGGATCCTCGACCGGGTCGGCACCGAGTATCCGGGCCTCGTGGCCGAAGTGCAGAAAGTCATGCCGGTGCTGCGCATCGCCGAGGTCCTCAAGCGCCTGCTCGAGGAACACGTGCCGATCCGCAACCAGCGCGCCATCCTCGAGAGCCTCGTGAACTGGGGCGCCAAGGAAAAAGACCTGTTGCTGCTCACCGAATACGTGCGCGGCGACCTGGGCCGCTTCATCGCCCACCGCGCCGCCGGCGGCGGCCAGCTGCCGGCGATCGTGCTCGACGTCGAAGTCGAACAGACCATCCGCCAGGCGATCAAGCAGACCCCGGCGGGCAATTACCTGACCCTGGAACCGCAGCAGATCGACCAGTTGCTGGCTTCGCTGGAACGCCTGGTCGGCGCCAATCCGCCGCCGAATCTCGCGGTCGTCACGTCGATGGACATCCGGCGCTATTTCCGGCGCATGATCGCGCAGCGACTGGCGTGGCTGCAGGTGTATTCGTTCCAGGAACTGGGCGACATCGACCTGCGCCCGGTCGGCCAGCTCGGCCTGTAACGGGAGGCCCCGATGACCCGCATCCGCTCGCCGCGCGAACTGCGCATCGTGGTGGCGCAACCAGCGGCGGCCGAAGCGCGCTTCGGCCAGCTGCTCGACCAGGCGCGCCAGGCGCTGGAG
>NZ_JBKYMO010001003.1:0-974 GCF_047302915.1 Massilia sp. CT11-108
GGCATGGACAGCGGCGTGCGGTCCAGCGTGCCGCGCGTGGCGAAGCCGAAGCGCAGCACGCCATTGTCGCCGCTGCCCGCGGCGATGGTCTGGTTGGCGGCCAGCGTGGCATACCCCGTCGCATGGTTGACGGGCGTGGTCAACGCCACGTGGCGCTCCAGCGCCCCGATCCCGCCGCGCGCGGGCGGCAAGTACACGATCAGGGTCACCGTCGCCGCGCCGAAAAAGCCGATCATCGCGCCGGTACCGCATCCGGTCGTGCAGCCGCACGGCGTGGCGGCCATCCTCGCCAGGAAGGAAGTGGCGCTGGAGGCGCTCGACGTGCTGCGCGGCCCGATCATCAAGCTGCCCGGCCAGGTGACGGTGATCGAAATGGCGCTGGCGGACGTGCCGGTGGCCGGCAAGCCGCCGCTGCCCGGCCAGCCGTGGCAACTGGTCCGCCTGAACAGCGCGCACGGCGCGACCAGCTACGGCCTGACGTTCAACGGCGCGGTGGCGAGCGTCACGGTGCGGATCACCGCGCCGGACGGACGGTTTGCCGAACAGGTCGCGAAATAACAGGTCGCGAAATACAGAGGACGGGCTACCATGGACATCACCCAGTTCACCACTGCGCAGGCGCAGAACCGCCTGCAGGCCGACGGCCTCGAAACGCTCGGCCTGACCGGCCTGCAGCTGGCGCCGCGCTGGTCCACGACGTCGGCGCCCACGTTCGATCCGGTCGCGCTGACCCTGGCGCTGACGAATGCGGAGTGTCCGTTCGGCGGCATGCTCACGTGGCACGTCCACGGCAACGCGTTCACCGATGCGCAGGGCCAGCCGATCGATGCGTACTGCGGCGTGATCCGGCTGCATCCGCATGCGCAGCAACGCCTGTTCCGCCTCGCCGCCGCGCGCTATGCCAACGGCGGCCCGCTCGTGCATCCGCTGCCCGTCGCGCTGCTGTTCCGGCTGACGTCGCCGCCGGACGAGAC
>NZ_JBKYMO010001004.1:0-972 GCF_047302915.1 Massilia sp. CT11-108
GGTGCGGATGCGCCGGCCTGCGCGGCCGCGCTGGCGCGGCTGAAAAACGGCTTCGAGATGGGCGACCAGCCGAACTTCACGCACACGAGCGGCTGGCTGGACGCCTGCGAATGCGAACGGCAGCGTCGCCGCGGCCTTGAGAAGGAATCGTCGTTTCACGGTGTCTCCTGACTGGATCGAATGCCGGTCAGGCTACGCCGGCATGCACGCGCGGGCGAGCGGAATGTGGCGAACCGGGAGACGGCCGGGGCGAACCGGACGTCAGGCCGCCGCCTTCGGCAATCCGAACACGAGGTCGAACGCCCAGTTGAACGCGAAGCTGTAGAGGACGAAGAACACGACGAGGCCGATGTCGAGCAGGAAGGCGTCGACGAGCGACGTGTCCAGCGCCCACGCGAACATCGGCACGATGGCGAGCACGAGGCCGCCCTCGAAGCCGATGGCGTGGACGACGCGGCGCAGCAGGCTGCGGCCGCGCGTGGCCTGGCGCGCTTCCCACGCTTCGAACAGCGTGTTGTAGACGAGGTTCCAGACGACGGCCGTCGCCGACGCGAGAACGGCCGCGATGCCGGCGGCGCCCGCATCATGGTCCGCGAGGCCGGCCAGGCCGGCCGTCGTGCTCGCGATGGCGATGGCTTCGTACAGTGTGACGTAGACGATCTTGCGTTTGATGCCCTGCATGGTGTTGCGCTTTCCAATCTCGATGGCGTCAGGATATGTCGGTCGAGTTGATGTATAAAGTCAGGATCTTTCAACTTTATTGATAGGTCATGGCATTCACCAGCGACAGCGTGCGTATCTTCCTGGCCGTGCTCGACCACGGCTCCTTCTCGGCGGCGGCCCGTGCGCTGGGACGCGTGCCGTCGGCCGTCAGCATGGCCATCGCCCAGCTCGAGGCGGAGCTGGATTTGATCCTGTTCGACCGGTCCGGACGCGACCCGCGCCCGACGGACGCCGCGCGGGCGCTGGAGC
>NZ_JBKYMO010001005.1:0-967 GCF_047302915.1 Massilia sp. CT11-108
ACGTCCTCGCGCACGATGTGCAGGGTGCCGTCCATGCCGCACCAGGCAGCCGCGTGGGCGGCGCCCGTCAGCTTCGTCAGCTTCTGTTCCGCGCCGATCGCGCCCAGCGCGCGCCGTACGCCGTCGACGTGAAAACCGCGCGCCGGCGCCAGGGACGGCAACGCGCGGCAGACCTGGTCCAGGCTGTCCACGCCGCACAGGCCGCAGCCCGTGCGCCCCGTCAGGCTGCGGCGGCGCTCCTTCAGCGCCATGAACGCGCTGCCGGCGATCTCGATCTGGACGGCGACGCCGCCCGCGGCGGGCTCGACGTCGATCCCGTAGCACTGGCCCGGCCCCACGATGATTTCTTCGCTCAGTGTAAAGCCGAGCGCAAAGTCTTCCAGGTCGGCCGGCGTCGCCATCATGACGGCGTGCGAGATGCCGTTGTAGACGAGCGCGACGGGGACCTCGTCGACCACCAGGTCGTCCACCTCGGCAAGTACGCCCGCGCGCATCCGCAGCACACGCCGCGGATGCGCCGTGAGCGGCAAGGCGTCGGTCTCGGGATCGTGAAGGGGATTCATCGACGCCGATGATACCATCAGCGCCGCGCCGCGGCTTTCACCCCCTCGACGTCGCGCGGCTCCGCGATCGCGCTGCCGTTGCGCTCCGCGCGGAAGCGCTTCGACATCGCATACACCGCCTTGCGCACCCGCATGATCGAGCCGAGCGGACGATGCGCGGCCAGCGCATGCCACGGATTGAACTGCATGCCGTCGTCGACGAGGCGTGCCAGGTCGTCGCCATACGCCTTCTGCGGCGCCGCGCGCAGGCGCGCCACGGTCACGTACGGGCTCAGGTCTTCCGGCCATTCGACGGACGCGTCCTCGATGGGCATGCGGTCGATGTCCGTGCACAGCTGCACCCGCAGTTCCCACTCGCCGCCTTCGCTCGCGAAGTGTTCCACGACAGCGTCGCGCAGGCCGTC
>NZ_JBKYMO010001006.1:0-963 GCF_047302915.1 Massilia sp. CT11-108
GGCTTCGGGCTCGGCGCCGCGCTGGGCCTCGCGCTCGGCCTGCTCAACGGCAGCAGCCGGCGCGCCGCGACGCTGCTCGACACGACCGTGCAAATGGTGCGCAACATCCCGGCGCTCGCGCTGATCCCGCTCGTGATCCTATGGTTCGGCATCGACGAAGCCGCGAAGCTGTTCCTGCTGTCCGTGGGCGTCTTCTTCCCCGTCTACCTGAATACCTTCCACGGCATCCGCTCGGTCGACGCGGGGCTGATCGAGATGGCGCGCAGCTACGGCCTGTCCGGCTGGGCCCTGTACCGCGACGTGATCCTGCCGGGCGCGCTGCCTGCTATCCTCGTCGGCGTGCGCTTCTCGCTGGGCCTCGTCTGGGTGCTCCTGATCGTCGCCGAAACCATTTCCGCGCAGGCCGGCATCGGCTACATGACGATGAATGCGCGCGAATTCCTGCAGACGGACGTCGTGCTGGTCGGCGTGCTGCTGTACGCCCTGTTGGGCAAGGCTGCCGACCTGGCGGCGCGCGGCCTGGAACGCCGCTTCCTGCGCTGGAATCCCGCTTACCGCTGATCCTTCATGCCAAAAGACATTCAAGACTACCGGGCGGGTGCGCACCTCGACGTGCGCAGCCTGACCAAACGCTATGCCGGGCGCACCGTGCTCGATGCCGTCAACCTCAGGATCGAACCGGGCGAATTCGTCGCCATCGTGGGCCTCAGCGGATGCGGCAAGAGCACCTTGCTGCGCGCGATCGCCGGGCTGGAACTTCCGGACGCCGGCCAGGTCAAAATCGGCGGTGGCGGACAGAAGCCTGAAACGCGGATGATGTTCCAGGATGCACGCCTGCTGCCGTGGAAGACCGTGCTGCAGAACGTGGCGCTGGGCCTGAAGGATGGCGCGGAGCGGGCCCGTGCGGCGCTGCGGAGCGTCGGCCTGCTCGATCAACAGGATGCGATCGGCCAGCACCACGGC
>NZ_JBKYMO010001007.1:0-963 GCF_047302915.1 Massilia sp. CT11-108
GTCGAACGGCGCCGGTTCGGCCGCGTAGATCCGGTCGGGCACGCACACGGAACCGCCCGCGTAATCGATGCACCAGTTGGGCTGGCCGTCGACGATCTTGCGGCTGACGAAGGTGCCCGTCAACGTGACGCTGCGCTGCGGCTGCTGCGCCGTCACCTTGTCGATGGAGGCCGAGACCGATCCCGGCATGATGGAGGACGCGACGGTGCCGACCCAGGTCGCCGTCGTGGGGGCGCTCCACACCTGCGTGGCGACGACGTCGCCCGTGCAGGCCGTGTTGGCATAGTAAGTCGTCGTGACGGCGATCGTGAGCGCATTGTTCGCGCCGGCCGCGCGCGCGATGACGGCCGTGTCGACCGCGTGCGACGCGCACGCGGAGGTCCACGTGCCGACGTACGCGTCGAGGTTGCCGTTGCTGGACACGGGCGGCGTCAGCGGGGTATTCCCCGCGCCGGCATTGCCGCCGCCACCGCCGCAGGCAGTCAGGCACGCAGCGAGCGCGGCGGCATACATTCCTTTGTTCATCTCACTCTCCTGGCATCAGCTTCTGGATCGGCTGTTCAGGAGCGATGATACGCGATCAGCGCACCCCGAGCTGCTGCAGGATCTCGCGGTCGATCGCTTTCAACGGCACGGATTTCTCGACGCCGCCCCGTTTGACGGCTTCCTTCGGCATGCCGTAGACGACGCAGCTGTCCTCGTCCTGCGCGACGGTGCGCGCGCCCGCCTTGCGCATCTCGAGCAGGCCGGCCGCGCCGTCGTCGCCCATGCCCGTCATGATGATGCCCAGCGCATTGGCGCCCGCATGCCTGGCGACGGAACGGAACAGCACGTCGACGGACGGGCGGTGGCGGTTCACGAGCGGGCCGTCGAAGACGTCCACGTGGTAGTTGGCGCCGTCGCGCCGCAGCAGCATGTGCCTGCCGCCCGGCGCGATCAGCGCGCGGCCCGGCAGCACGCGGT
>NZ_JBKYMO010001008.1:0-957 GCF_047302915.1 Massilia sp. CT11-108
GTCCAGCGCGACCGCCGAGCCGCCCACGGCGGCCAGCACGCGCGCGCACACCTGGCGCGCTTCGTCCGTGCCGATGCCCGGCAGGTAGGCGAGGAATTCCTCGCCGCCCCAGCGCACCAGCACATCCTGTTCACGTAGCGTGGCAGCCAGGCGCGCGGCCACGTTCTTCAGCACGACGTCGCCCGCGCCATGGCCCAGCGTGTCGTTGATGGACTTGAAGCGGTCGATGTCCATCAGCAGGAACACGCCGCCCGTGCGCCCTTCCGCGCCGGCGCGCCGTTCGGACGCGGCGCCCGCCTTGCGATGGTGATGGGGCACGACCTGTTCGTAGAAGTAGTGCCGGTTGAAGAGCCCCGTCAGCGAATCGCGCGTACTTTGCAGGAACAGCTGGTCGTTCTTCTGCTGCAGCGACTTGTTCGCCTTCGCCACGCGCCGGTACAGCAGGGCGATGACGGCGGCGGCGGCGAGCGTGATCGCGGCGAGCAGCGCCCACAGGCTGCGCAGGCGCCGCACGTTGTGCAGCTCCGCCGCCTTCAGGATGCTTTCGTGGTGCAGCGCGGCCAGGTCGTTCTGCTTTTTCTGGTCGGCATACGCACGCTGCAGCGTCTCGTACGCCAGCTGCTTTTCCTTGCGCCACGCGGCCAGCGACACGGCGCCCGCCTTTTCGTACACGGTCATCGCGACGTCGCCCTCGCCCACCTGGTTCAGCGCATGGCCGTACTGCAGCAGCATGGGCACGTACTGGTCGTCGCTCGCGAGACCCGCGAGCGCCTTGTCGACCGTGGCGCGGCCGGCGGCGATGTTGCGGAAGCAAATGTCGACGATCCCGACCTGGAACGACGCGAGCCGGATCGCGTCCTCGTCGCCGACCTCGTGCGCGATGCGCAGCGCCTTGCGCGCGGCCCGTTCGGCCTCGCCGTAGCGGCGCGCCTGGACGTACATCGCCGCCAGGTGCGC
>NZ_JBKYMO010001009.1:0-956 GCF_047302915.1 Massilia sp. CT11-108
CCTGGCGCAGGTTCAACGGCTCTTCCTCGGCACCCGTGTCGGGCAGGACGGCGCCGGCATCCAGGTCGCCACGCCCGAGGCCTTGCGCGCGGCGCTCCTGCAGGCGTCTCCGGGCGACCTCATCACGCTGGCGCCGGGCACCTACCGGTTCCAGGGCAAGAGCATCGACGTACCGCGCCCCGGCCGGGCCGATGCGCCCATCGTCGTGCGCGCGGCGCAGCCGGGCACCGTGCACATCGAACTCGAGACGCTCGAGGGCTTCGTCGTCGGCGCGCCGTACTGGCGCTTCGAAAACCTGAACATCGACGGCGTGTGCCGGGCCGACGACGACTGCGAACACGCCTTCCACGTCATCGGCAACGGCCACCACTTCGCGAGCGTCAACAACACGATCCGCGACTTCAACGCGCACATCAAGATCAACGGCGCCGGCGGCCGCTTTCCGGACGACGGCCTGATCGAACACACGACCCTCACCGCCACGCGCGCGCGCGCGACCGCCAATCCGGTGACGCCCGTCGACCTCGTGGCGGCCAGCGGCTGGACGCTGCGCGCGAACCTGATCACCGACTTCGCCAAGCGCGACGGCAACCAGGTCAGCTACGGCGCGTTCGCCAAGGGCGGCGGCAGGAACAACGTCTTCGAGCGTAACGTCGTGTGGTGCGAACAGATGCTGCGCGGCCTGCCGGGACAGCGCGTGGGCCTGTCGCTGGGCGGCGGCGGCACCGGGCACGAATTCTGCCGCGACGGTCGCTGCATCACGGAACAGGAGGGCGGCACCCTGCGCGCCAACCTGATCGTCGGCTGTTCCGATGCGGGCATCTACCTGAACAAAGCGGCGGGGAGCAAGGTCTTCGACAACACGCTCGTCGACACGACCGGCATCGACGTGCGCTACCCGGCCAGCAGTGCCCAGGTGGACGGGAACCTCGTCGACGGTCCGATCCGCGCGCGCG
>NZ_JBKYMO010001010.1:0-950 GCF_047302915.1 Massilia sp. CT11-108
GCCGGTGCCGTCCCACTCGCCGCTGCTGGACGACCAGGCGCGCACGCTCGCCTGCGCGTGCGACCAGGTGCCGCGCAAGCGCCCGCGCATCACGTACGTCAGCAGCAGCGCGGCCCGTGCGCTGTTCGACGCCGACCGCATCATGGCGGACCTCGCCGCGAACATGGCGCGCCCCGTGCTGTGGGCCGACACGCTGCGCCATGCGTGGGAACGGGGCGCCCGCACGGCGCTGGAAATGCCCAGCGGCTCCGTGCTGACGCGGCTCGCGCTGGAAGCCGACTTCGGCGCGGGCATCGCCCTGTGCGCGGACGGCAACCGGCTCGATACGCTGGTGCAGGTCGCGCGCGAGAATCAGTAGCCGGCGCGGTCCAGCGCCTCGTTGACGGCGTCGACGACGGCTTGCGGCTTGTCGGCCTGGATAATGTGCGACGCACCGGCGACAACGTGCAGGCTCGAACGCGTGGACAGCGCCGCGACCTCCTTCTGGATCGCGAGGTTTTCCGCCTCCGTCGCCTCGTTCAGGGCACTCTGCGGCTTGCCCGGCACGGCGTACGGGCTCACGCCGCGCACGAGCACGACGAGCGGCAGGTCGCCGATGTCGACCATCTGGTGCGGACGGGCGAACTCGCGATCGGCGTCGTTCATGGCGGCGGAGACCGCGCCGGTCGATACGCTGGCCAGCATGAGGGAAAGCAGGACGGAGCGCGGCATGGAATCTCCGGAAAAGTGGGAAACCGCCATCCTGGCGTGTGGCGCCGGCGCGAAAACTCACCAATCTTCACACCGCAAGATTTGACACATCCGGGGGGCGCGCGGAGGTTACACTGACGCCGAAAGAACCGACTGGAGACGACATGACGGCAGCCCTCCCGAGATCACCCGCCTGGTCCGCCCGCTACCTGCTGTTCATTGCGGGCATGGGCGGCCTGTTGTACGGTATCGACGTCGGC
>NZ_JBKYMO010001011.1:0-950 GCF_047302915.1 Massilia sp. CT11-108
CGCCGGGACTATGATCGGGCATCATTCCCACGTTGTACCGACGATCATGAGCGCTTCGAACTTCCTCCGGCCGGCCGTCGCACTCGGCCTGCTATTCACCGCGACGATCGCCGCCGCGCAGATGCAGGACCCGCCCGCGCGCGTGGGCCGCATCGCCTACCTCGCCGGCCCCGTCAGCTTGTCTCCCGCCGGCGCCACCGACTGGGCGCAGGCATCGCTCAACCGGCCCCTCGTCGCGGGTGACCGCCTGTGGACGGACGCCGGCGGGCGCGACGAAGCCCAGTTCGGCGCCGCCGTCGCGCGCATGGACGCGGGCACCTTGCTGACCGTGCTCGCGGCCGATGAACGCACGACGCAACTGCAGGTGTCGCAGGGCCGCATCGACCTGCACGTGCGCCGCCTGGCGCCGGGCGAAACCGTCGAGGTGGATACGCCGAACCTCGCCTTCGTCGCGCGCGCGGCCGGCGACTACCGGCTCGCCGTCGCGCCGGACGGCAGCACGACGGACGTGACGGTGCTGAACGGCGCCGGCGACGCGTACGGCGACGGCACGTCGCTGTCGCTCGCGCCGGGGCAGGGCTATCGCTTCGGCGGCCAGGACCTGGACAACTACGTGCTGCTCCCGCCCGCGCCGCCGGATGAATTCGACCGCTGGGCGCTGGCGCGCGACCAGCGCTACGAGCGCGCCATCGCACGCCGCTACGTGCCGCAGGGCGTCGTCGGCTTCGAAGACCTCGACGACTACGGCAGCTGGCGCACCATGCCCGACTACGGCACCGTGTGGGTGCCGGATCGCGCGCCCCGCAACTGGGCGCCGTATCACGCGGGACACTGGGCGTGGATCGATCCGTGGGGCTGGACGTGGATCGACGACCAGCCTTACGGTTACGCCGTGTCGCACTACGGCCGCTGGATCCGCACGCCCGACACGTGGGCCTGGGTGCCGGCGC
>NZ_JBKYMO010001012.1:0-949 GCF_047302915.1 Massilia sp. CT11-108
CAGCCCAAGCCGCGCACCTGAGCATGCGTGTCATCGTCGTCCGGCCGCTGCTGGCGGCCCTCTTGCTGGCCGGCTGCTCGCGCCACGAGGGTCCGGTCGACGGCGCCACAGTCTTCAAACCATGCGCGTCCTGCCACCAGATCGGTCCGAACGCGCGCGGCGGTTTTGGTCCGCAGCTCAACGGCCTGTTCGGCCGCCGCGCCGGCAGCACGCCCGATTTCAAATACTCGGATGCAATGAAAGCGTCGGGCATCGTGTGGGACGAACGCACGCTGGCCGCGTACCTGCGCGATCCGGACAAGATGGTACCGGGCACGAAGATGCGCTTCTGGGGCATCCACGACGAGCAAGAGATGGCCGCGCTGCTGGCTTACCTGCGCACGTTCCAGGACGCGCGCTAGTTAGCTTTCTCAAAAGATTGCGTGAAGTTCAAGTCGACGCGGTATCATGCCGCTTGTACTTTCTCGTCGACCACAGGAACGTCATGCATTTGCGCCCTGCCCCGCTGTTGCCATTGCTATTGCTGGCAAGCTTGCACGCGGCGCCGGCACGGGCCCGGCAAGCCGTGCCGGACACGCTGGAACGCCGCGTGGCCGCGTGCACGTCGTGCCACGGCAGCCAGTCCGCGCCGGCGCCGCAGCCGTCGTCGGGTCCGAACTACTACCCGCGCATCGCCGGCAAGCCGGCCGGCTACCTGTATAACCAGTTGCACAACTTCCGCGCGGGGCGCCGCCAGTACCCGTTGATGACCTACATGGTCGAGCACATGTCCGACGATTACCTGCGCGAGATCGCGACATGGTTCTCGACGCAGCACGTGCCCGCGCCCGTGCTGGCGCGCTCCAGCCTGCCGGCGGGCCAGCTCGAGCGGGGGCACGAACTCGTCACGCGCGGCGACGCCACGTTGAAGGTGCCGGCCTGCATCGCATGCCACGGCCAGCGCCTGACG
>NZ_JBKYMO010001013.1:0-947 GCF_047302915.1 Massilia sp. CT11-108
CGTGCGGCTCGTGCGCGAAGGGACGGGCACGGTCACCCGTTTCGATCCCCTCTACGCGCCCGGCGACGAGGGCAGGGCGGGCGGCGAAGCGTCGCACCGCGCGCACTACTGGATCGCGCGGCGCGATTACGCGACGGCAGCCGTCAGCCCGGGCCACGAGATGCGCATCGCCCTCGTCGACGCCGATTTCCATCCGCTGGACGCGGCCGGCGCCACCCTGTCCACGGACCTGACGTGCAGTAACCGCGACGTGCCGTCACGCCTGCCTTACGGCCAGCCGCAGGGAGACTTGCGCTGCGACGAACTGTCCACGCTGGCGCCCATCCGCATGCTGAGGAAACCGACACGAGGCCGGCGCTTCGGCGGCACGCGCGGGTCACACTGGCGCCTGATCGCCCACCTGGCGCTGAACCACGCGGGCCTGACGATGGCCGGTCTCGCCGATTTCCAGAAAATGCTGGCGCTGTACGATTTGCCGCGGTCCCCGGTCGCCCAGCGCCAGATCGCGGGCATCGTGGGACTCGAACACGGCACGGTGCGCGCGTGGGTGGGTGCGGCGCCGGTCGCGAGCCTGATGCCGGGCATCGGCATCCGCCTCACCGTCGACGAGGAAGCGTTCGCGGGCACGGGCCTGTATCCGTTCGTGCAGGTGCTCGACCAGTACTTCGCGCTGAACGGCCACCTGAACTGCTTCACGCGGCTGGAAGTCGTGTCGCAACAGACCGGCCGCGAAATCATCGCCTGCTCTCCACGCACGAGCGGCGGCCGAGCAGCGCGTTGGTGCCGACGATCGTCTGCTCGCCCGGGGCCAACGGGTCCCAGTGGCCGATGCCCTCCTGTACGCGCACGGCCACGCCGAAATGACTGGACAGCACCCGGCCCAGCACGGCCCCCGACACGGGCCGCCGGCGCAGCAGGCCGGCGAACGCGGCCAGCGCGGTGTCCGG
>NZ_JBKYMO010001014.1:0-946 GCF_047302915.1 Massilia sp. CT11-108
CCTGGCCCACGTCGGCCTCGTGCTGCGCGAGGACGAGCGCCGCCTGCCGCTGCCGCTCGAGACGTCGGGGCCGCAGTATCTCCTGATCCTGATCGTCGCCTGCCTGCTCGCGCTGGTGGTGTTCATCCTCGCGGCGCGGCTGGCGCACGGCCTCACGCGCGACCTGCGCCGCCTCGAGACGTTCTCCGCCAGCCTGGGCGACGACATCGGCACCCAGCGCGCGCCGCTCGAGGGCTCGCGCGAAGTCGTCAGCCTGGCGCGCGCGCTCAACCGCATGCTCGACCGCCTGTACGAACAGCGCGCGCACCTGGAGGAAGAACGCCGCAAGTTCCTGCAGCTCGCGAACAACATCCCGCAACTCGTGTGGATGGCCGACCCGGAAGGCAACATCGTCTGGTTCAACGACCGCTGGCATGAATTCACGGGCAGCCCGCCGGGAACCACCGGCGCCGACGAGTGGCACCGCTACCACGACCCCGAAGTGCTGCCGCAGGTGATGCGGCGCTGGAAGGAAGCCCTCGCCAGCGGCAACATGGCGCAGATGACCTTCCCGCTGCGCGGCGCCGACGGCCGCTACCGCAGCTTCTTCACGTCGGTGGCGCCGCTGCGCGACGAGGCCGGCCAGATCGTCCAGTGGTTCGGCACCTGCACCGACGTCACCCCGCTGGAACGGGCGGAACGCGCCGTGCGCTACAGCGAGGAGCGCCTGCAGCAGGGCCTCGTCGCCGCGCGCATGGCCGTGTGGGAGCGCGATCCGCACAGCGGCCAGGTCACCTTCTCGGCCAACCTGCACAGCGTGTTCGGCAAGAACTGGCACAACATCGCCGAGCTGCAGAAGCTCGTCCATCCGGACGACCGCAAGCCCCTGCGCGACACGGTCGAACAGGCCATCCGCGCCGGCGGCGAATACCGCGCCACGCCGCGCGTGCGCCGCGCCGACGACGGC
>NZ_JBKYMO010001015.1:0-938 GCF_047302915.1 Massilia sp. CT11-108
GTGGCGCCCCAACCCGCCGGCCGGGGCGCCACGGCCAGCGTATCCGCCTCGTCCTGGCCCATGGCCTGGACCGCCGCGTGGCTATCCGCGTTCAAGTCCAGCACCGACACGTGTTCCTGCCGCGCCACCTTCAGCACCGCGTCCGCCCATGGGCGCAGGTTGTTGTCGAGCTGGCCGCCGACGAACGTGCGGCGCGTCAGCGGCGTGACCAGCACCGGTACCGCGCCCAGCGCCCTGGCCTCGCGGGCATAGCGCGCGATGTTGGCCGGGAATTCGGTCGCCAGGTCCGTGCTGTGTCCCGGTTTGCCCGGTTGGTCGTTGTGGCCGAACTGGATCAGCACATAGGTCGCGCGGTAGGCGGCGCTCCCGCGCAGCAGTCCCTCGACTTCGTCCCAGCGCCCTTCCCTGCGGAAGCTGGCGGAACTGCGTCCCGCGCGCGCCAGGTTGAGGCAGGTGTCGGCGACGGCTACCCGCTCGCAGAACGCATTGCCGTAGCCGCTCGTCTTCGCCATCGTCGAATCGCCGACGAGGATGAAGCGTACCGGTTTGGCCTCCACGGCATGGGCGCCGCTCCCGAGGACGGACAGGCCCAGCGCCAGTCCGATTGCAATTGATGTGCGCATGTCGCTCCTTCGTTATCATTGGTCCGGCGGGGTTCCGTAGAACTCGGGCGCGCCGTCCAGCACGACGTCGATCCGGTCCAGCACCACGCCGGGATCCAGCGCATAGACCCGCACCGTGTGCCGGCCTGGTTTCAGCCGCGGCACGGCGAGTGCGCGCAGCGCCGTATTCGACAGCACGTTGCGCTTCCATTCGTCGCTGCGGCCGATCGTGGCGTAATCGGCCACCTGGACCGGGCCGTCGTCCAGGCGGTAGGCCACGCGCAGGCCGCCGTCGCCGGTCAGCGGATGGACCGGCACGGCCACGAGGCGCAAGGT
>NZ_JBKYMO010001016.1:0-934 GCF_047302915.1 Massilia sp. CT11-108
CGGCGGCCTGGCGCGCGCTTTCCGCCGCGCCGATCCCGCCGACGGCCGGCGACAGCACCCGCGGCGTCAACAGGAACATGCGCTGGTAGTGCTGCCCTTCGTGCTTGCGATAGCGGAACAGGTCCCCGATCACGGGCAGCTTCGAGAGGCCCGGCACCGCCGTTTCGGTGTTGTCGTCCTGCGTGACGGAGTAGCCCGCGATCAGCAGGCTCTCGCCTTCGTTGATCAGGGCCTGCGTATCGATGGTGCTGTTGCTCACCACCGGCAACTGCCCCACCTGCTGGGTCGTGAGCTTGCCGTCCTCGATGTGCACGTCCATGCGGATCTGCTGGGCACCGCCGGGTGCCGTGATAATCGACGGCAGCACGCGCAGCGACACGCCGGCGGACACGCTGTACAGGTCGGCGGACTGGTAACCGGCCACCTGCACGTAGAACGTCTTCTTGCTGTCCATCAGCGCTTCCACGTTGTCGAGCGTCTCGACCCGTGGGCTGGCGGTCACGCGCGCCTGGTCCTTCTGCTGCAGCGCGCTGATGCGGTTGAGCAGGTACTTGCCGGCGTTGCCGATCACGGTCGTCAGCACGGCGCCCTGGGGCGTGGCGGGCAAGGCGCCGGATACCGGAAAGACGCCGAAACCGCCCGGATTGAGCGAGTCCGGATTGCCCGCCTGCTGCGCCTGGCCGCTGCCGGTCTGGAGGTCGAGGTGGCCCGTGTGCAGGCGCCAGTCGATGCCCAGTTCGTTCAGCGCGTTGTCGGTGACTTCGATGATGGTCGCATCGATCTCGAGCACGCCGGGGCGCATGTCGAGCGACTCGATCAGGCTGGCGTAGGCGGGCATGTTCTCGGCACGGTCGCGCACGAGGATGGCGTTGCCGCGCGGGTCCGCTTCGATCGACGGTCCGGCCGCCTGCGCCGGCGCGCGCGCAGGCCGAGG
>NZ_JBKYMO010001017.1:0-927 GCF_047302915.1 Massilia sp. CT11-108
GTTCAGCTCGACCGGCATGCGGGTCGCCGGGAAATGCACGACGACGCCATCGCCATCGCCATCGCCGCCGCGCACGATCCGCACGGGGTCGCGCGAGATCGTGCCGTGGCCCAGCGGCAGTCCGGCCTGGCCCGGGCGATAGAACAGCGGCGCGTAGCGGTTCACTTCCAGCGTGCCGGGATCGCCGACGAACTGTTCGCCGATGCGCGCCGGGTCGGGATGCCAGACGATCGTCAGCGCCAGCAGCGGCCGTCCGGGCATGCCCTGCGCGGACAGCTGCAACGTCTGGGTATATTCGGTGGAGTCAAGCATGCGCGGAACGTCGACGTTATCGCTTTACATGTAAAAAACATGGCAATTTTACACGCAGAAACATCCGATGGGCCGAAATCGGGCCCGTCTCCCCGGATTTCGCCATGGCACGGCGTTTGCAATATGAGTAGCGCCGCCATCGGGGCGGCGCCTTTACCCGGACGTGCCATGACATTCAACCTCGCTTCCTCGCCCATCCAGCCCTTTGACGCCCGCGTCATGCTCGACGTGCACAGCCTGAAAGCCCTGCGCCAGCGCCGCAGCGGACGCGAGGCGTTGTCCGAACAATTCCAGGAACGGCGGCAATGTCTCACCCGCGCCGCCATCAAGCGCGCCGAATCCGGCAGGCCCGTACCCTACCGCACCGTGCGCCACCTGGCCGCGTTCTACGGCATCGGCGTCGAGACCCTGATCGACGCGGAGCCGACCCGCCAGGCGCCGCCCGCGCGCCCCGTGCCGGACGTGGCGGACATCTGGGACGTCGAGCGCCTGCAATGCCGTGCCGTCATCGACGCGGTCCATGTCGGCGGCCGCGGGCGGATCATCGACGTGCAGGGTGTCGCCGGCGCCGGAAAATCGCCGCTGCTGTCGTTCGGCGCCCGCGACACCCTGCAC
>NZ_JBKYMO010001018.1:0-920 GCF_047302915.1 Massilia sp. CT11-108
GTCCAGGCCTGCTGCAGCGGATGCATGGCGCGGGCATCGAGGCCCTCGATCGTGGTGATGCGACGCCCGCCGACTGGCCGAGGAAGCGGCGGCGCGCGGGGGAGGCGGGGCGGCTCATGCTTTCCCCTTGGCGCCGGTCGCGGCAATGTCCGCGGCCCGGTGGATGCCGGCGCGGATACGGACATACGTCGCGCAGCGGCACAGGTTGCCGGCCATCGCGTCGTCGATCTGGGCGTCGGTCGGCTTCGGATGCTGTTTCAGGAGGGCGCAAGCCGTCATGATCTGGCCGGCCTGGCAATAGCCGCATTGCGGCACGTCCAGCTCGGTCCAGGCCTGCTGCAGCGGATGCATGGCGCGGGCATCGAGGCCCTCGATCGTGGTGATGCGGCGCTTGCCGATGCTGCTCACCGGCAATTGGCAGGCGCGGGCCGGCTGGCCGTCCACGTGCACGGTGCAGGCGCCGCAGGCACCGATGCCGCAACCGTATTTCGTGCCGACGAGGCCGAGGGTATCGCGCAGCGCCCACAGCAGCGGGGTATCCGCTTCGACGTTAACGGCCTGGGCCTTGCCGTTGACGTTCAGTGTGTATTTACTCATGTCCTCGTGGGATGGGTTTGGATTGCCAGATCGGAACTGTGCAATGCTAAACCAAACTGCCCCGTCAAGACCAAGGGATTTGATCTTTTACGTGGCAATAGTAGAAACCCGGGGGCTATGACATACTGGCGCGGCCCGATGCGCAGCATCGCACGCCCCATTTACATGCGACGACCGATCACTTTTCCGACCAACCTGCGCAGCCGCCTCGCCGGTGCCGTCGGCGTGCTCGTGCTGGGCGCCACGATGCTCGCCGGCCCGCTGGCCGTGGACGTGGCCGAGCACGACCTGCGCGCCCAGCACGGCGCGCAGCAGTATGCGTG
>NZ_JBKYMO010001019.1:0-920 GCF_047302915.1 Massilia sp. CT11-108
GTGCGGGCCGGCGCGCGGGCGCCGGATGCCGTCGTGCTGGGTGCGGGCGGGCAATCCACCCGGCTCTTCACGTTGTTCGCGGGGCCGCACTGGACCATGCTCGGTCGGGACGTGCCGCCCGGCGTGGCGGATGCGTTGCGGCGCGCGGGCCTGCGCGTGCACCTGTTCGGCGCGCGCGGCGACGTGGTGGACGTGCATGGCCAGGTCGAAGCGGCCTATGGACTGCAGCCCGGCGAACTCGTGCTGGTGCGTCCGGACGGCTACGTCGGCGCCATCGCCGGCTCTGCCCACGTCGACGCGCTCGATATCTACATGCGGCGTGCCGGCCTGTCCTGAACACGCCGCCAGCGCCAGGCCAGCAGCGCCAGCAACACCAGCCACGCCGCCACCGCGAGCTGGGCGAACACGTCGCCCATGCGGCTGTAGACCGTGCCGCCGCGCCCCGTCGGCAGGTCGCCCACGAGCATGCCCGGGGCGTGCGCCGTGCGGCGTTCGGCGACGATGCGGCCGTGCGCATCGCTCAGCGTCATCAGGCCTTGCGAGGCCGAGCGCGCGACGGCGAATCCGTTTTCGACGCCGCGCACGACGGCCATGCGGCCGTGCAGGTAGGCGTCGCGGTCGAAGTCCCACGCGGGCACCAGCATCAGGCCGACGTCGCGCCGGCCGTACAGGCGCAGGTCCTGGGCGAAATCCATGTCCTTGCAGATCGCGATGCCGGCATGCACGTCGCCGAGCCGCGTCACCAGTTCGCCGGTGCCCCGCACGTAGTCCGCTTCGTAGCCCGGCACCATGCGCTTCTTCAGGTAGGTGTCGACGGGCGCGCCGGGCCGGTACAGCGCGGCGATGTTCAGCCGGCCGCCCTGCGGCGCGGGCCCGTCGAGACCGGCGACGACGCTGCTTCCCGCCGGCGGCACCAGGAC
>NZ_JBKYMO010001020.1:0-920 GCF_047302915.1 Massilia sp. CT11-108
CACCGGCTGGGGCGGCGCGGACGACCGTGCGCGCACCGCGCAGGCCGGGTTCGACGCGCATCTCACGAAGCCGGCGACGGTGACGGCCATCGAGTCCGTGCTGCGCGACGTGGAGTCACGGCGTACTCCTTCACCAGCCGATCGCTAGCAGCTTCGCGGCCATGCGCGGCCAGCACAGCGCCGCGACCTCGTCGCGCGTGGCCCAGCGGAAAGCATCCATCTCCGGCGTCGGCCTGCCCGTCACGTGGTGCGGGAACATGCTGGTGCACGCCAGGTGCGCAAGATCCGGCAGCGCCTCGCCCACGTCCACGCGGAACAGGTGCAAAACCTTGTCGCGCCGGTAGTCGAAGCGGCCCAGCTCGCGGAAGGCGCCGGCCGGGAATGCGAGGCCCGTCTCTTCGAACAGTTCGCGCATGGCCGCGTCCAGCAGCGTTTCGCCCGGATCCCGCAGGCCCTTCGGGATGTCCCAGCGCGGCGTGTGCGTGACGTGGCCCAGCAGCAGCCGGCCGCCGGCGTCCACCACGAGGGTGCCGCAGGAGACGTCGACGGCCTTCATGGCAGCGTGCGCGCGGCGGCGGCCAGCGCCTGTTCCAGCGCCTCCAGGCTCACGGGTTTCGTCAGGTGCTGGTCGAAGCCCGCCTCGTGCGACTGCTGCTGGTCGCTCTGCGCGCCCCAGCCGGTCAATGCGATGAGGACGATCTGGCGTACGCCCTGGTTGCGCCGGATCGCGCGCGCCACCTCGTAGCCGCTCATGCCGGGGAGGCCGATGTCGAGCAGGACCAGGTCCGGCTGCGCCTCGAGCGCCAGGCGGAGACCTTCCGGGCCGTCGCGCGCAACCGATGTCGTGTGGCCGAGCGCGTCGAGCAGCGCGACGAGGCTGTCGGCCGCATCCGCGTTGTCGTCGACGACCAGCACCCGGA
>NZ_JBKYMO010001021.1:0-913 GCF_047302915.1 Massilia sp. CT11-108
AATCCACCGCGGCTCCCCCCGGCGGGCCGCGCCGGTGTGGCACGGCGAGATGGCGCGCGAGCTGCAGCAGGGCCAGACCGTCGCGGTGCTGGCGGGCGAGATCCGCACGGGCCTGCGCCAGGTCGAGAAACTCATCGACGACTACTACGAAGACCCGGCACGCATTGCGTCCCTGGAACAGGTCGACCCGCTGCTGCACCAGCTGCAGGGCGCGCTGGCCATCCTCGATCAGGAGCAGGCCACGCAAGCCGTCGACCACGTGCGCGCCCAGGTACGCGCGCTGATCGAGACGCCGCCGGATGCCGCGGCGCGCGGCGCCGTGCTGGACAACCTGGCGCGCAACATCGGCGCGCTCGGCTTCTTCACGGACGCGCTGGCGCAGAACGTCGACGGCGCGCGCCGGCGCTACCGCTTCGATGCGGCGGCGGGCCTGTTCCACGAGCTGCCGCTCGAAGCACAGGCCGAAGCACAGGCGCCGTCGGAGCCGCAGGCTGCGCCGGAGGCGGCACCGGATGCCGTCGACGCCGAACTGCTGGAGATCTTCATCGGCGAGGCGCGCGAAGTGCTGGACGTCGTCGGCAACGCGCTGCCCGTTGCGCAGGCCGATCCGGCCGACCAGGACACGCTGACGCGCCTGCGCCGCGGCTTCCACACGCTCAAGGGCAGCAGCCGCATGGTGAACCTCGAGCAGTTCGCCGCGGCGGCAGCGGCCATCGAAAAGGTCATGAACCTGTGGCTGGCCGAGGCGCGCGCCGCCACGCCGGACCTGCTGGCACTGCTCGCGCAGGCGCATGCGGAGTTGGGCGCGTGGGTTGACGAACTCGCGGCCGGCGGATCGCAGCGCGATGGCGCGGCGCTCGTGCAGGCAGCCCAGCGCGTGCAGGAGGGTGGGCCGTTCGCGCTGGCGGAAGCG
>NZ_JBKYMO010001022.1:0-912 GCF_047302915.1 Massilia sp. CT11-108
GAACGCGCCGAACGCGGCCAGGTCGGCGTCGCCCGTGGCGCGCCCGAAGCGGTGCAGCAGCGGCGGCGAATGGTGCACCTTCGCGTGCGCATCGCCATAGTTCACGTACCAGTCGCCCGCCACGTGCACGTCCAGCACGTAATGGCCCATGCGGCGCACGAACGGGTCGGCCGCCAGGTTCACCGCCCCGCCGGTCGCGGCGTCCAGCGCCATCAGGCTGTCGAGGTAGGGACCGGCGGACAGCGTCCAGTAGCCGGGGCCCTCTTCGCATGCGCCGTCGTCCGAGTAGTCTTCCAGGAAGCCGTCCAGGCAGCGGCAGATCTTCAACGTGGCCGCGATGCGGCGCGCCGGATCCGGCTCCAGCAGCAGGTTCGCTTCGAGCCAGCTGGATGCGATCCAGGACGTCCAGTTGTTCAGCGGTTCCTTCTTGTCCTTCAGGCCCATCCACTTGAAGTCGTCGCGGGTAAAACCCGGATCGAGGATGCGGCGCTTCACCTCCGCCGCGATGCGCACGGTGAGCAGCGGCGACACCGTGCGCAGCTGCTCGCCCACCAGCTCATGGACATAGGCCAGCGTGACGCCCGTCTCCGCCGCGAACAGGTCGATCACGGGTTCGGCAGCATCGGGCAGGCCGACGCCACGCTCGAACATGCCGCTGTGGGCCGGCAGGCCCCAGAACGTTTCCTCGCACACGTGCCAGACACCGTCCGCGATCGCGTGCAGGTAGCGGCCCTGCCCCTGCACGCATTCGGCCAGCACGAGGCCCGCCAGCCGGCTGCGGCGCTCGAAATAGCGTTGTTCGTAATGCGTGCGGTTGCCGTTCTCCGCGAATTCCAGGAACAGGCTGGCCGGCAGTTGCGGCCACTCGGTGCCCAGCCAGGCGTCGGCGTGCCCGATGCTGCCGAACCCGTG
>NZ_JBKYMO010001023.1:0-911 GCF_047302915.1 Massilia sp. CT11-108
GCTCGTCGCACCGGCGCCGCTGCCGCGCATGGATTTCGGGGCCGGCATCCCGCTGGACGCGCGCGCCATCGTCGTCGTGCCCGCGCTGCTGTACGGCCGCGACAACGTGGCGGCCCTCGTCGAGTCACTGGAAGTGCACTACCTCGCCAACCGCGATCCGCAGCTGCGCTTCTGCCTCCTGACCGACCTGGCCGACGCGCCGCGGCAGGAGGTGTACGGCGACGCCGACCTGATCGAACAGGCGCGCGCCGGCATCGCCGCGCTGAATGCGAAGTATGGGAAGTGCCGGCCGTTCCTGCTGCTGCACCGCCAGCGCACGTGGAGCGAAGGCGAGGGCGCGTGGATCGGCCGCGACCGCAAGCGCGGCAAGCTGGAAGACCTGAACGCGTTCCTGCTGCGCGGCGAGCGCGCGCCGTTCGCCGTGATCGAGGGGCCCGTCGACGGCGTGGACGAGATCCGTTACGTGATCACCTTGGACGCCGGCACCGGGCTGCCGCGCGACGCCGCCCGCGCTTTCGTCGCCGCGATGGCGCATCCGCTCAATCGCCCCGTGCTCGATGATGGTGGCCGGCGCGTGGTGGCCGGTCACGGCCTGCTGCAGCCGCGCATGACGGCCGCGCTGCCGCCGGAACACGCGTCGCGCTACGAACGCCTGTGCGGCGGCGCACCCGGCATCGAGCAGGACCTGTTCGGCGAAGGCACGTTCGCGGGCCAGGGCATCTACGACGTGGCGGTGGCCGACCGCGTGCTGCGCGGCCGCCTGCCGGACGACCGGGTGCTGTCGCACGACCTGCTGGAAGGCAGCTACCTGCGTGCCGGCCTGCTGGGCGACGCCCACCTCGTGACGCCATGCCCGGCGCGCTACAGCGACGACGTCGCCCGGCGCCACCGCCAGATCCGCGGCGACTGGC
>NZ_JBKYMO010001024.1:0-909 GCF_047302915.1 Massilia sp. CT11-108
ACGCCACATACCCATCGGGCCGGATCAGCATCGCGGCCGGCAGCGGCACCGCGCCGACGACGGGCAATTCGCACACGCCATCGAACGTCGCCTCGATCCGTTTCACGCGGCCGCCGTCGACCATCGCGCCCAGTCCCACGTCGAGCAGCACCGGCCGCCCGTCATGCAGCAGCGCGTAGACGCGGGTCGGCCCCGCCGCCGTAACGATGTCCAGGTCCGGCATGCGCCGCCCGAGCAGCGGGTGGCCGGCGCCCAGGTCGTAGCGGATGTCCAGGCCGGCGATCATCGCGCCGAAACGCCTGCGCGGCTCGTCCATCGCGAGCATCTCCGCGACGAATTCGCCCAGCACGGGCGTGCGGTCGTCCGGGCGCCGCAGCACACCTTGCGCGATCGTGTTGCGCAGCACGCGCGCTGCGGCGGGATGGCGTTCGGCCTGATAGGTATCGAGCAGCGCCGCCGGCGATACACCCTTCACGACCTGCGCCAGCTTCCACCCGAGGTTGACGGCATCCTGCACGCCGAGATTGAGGCCCTGCCCGCCCAGCGGCGGATGGATGTGCGCGGCGTCGCCCGCGAGCAGGATGCGGTCCTTGCGATAGGCGTCCGCCTGGCGCACGGCGTCGCTGAAGCGGGACAGCCACGTGGAAGAATGGATGCCGAAATCGGTCCCATAGATGACTTTCAGGCCCGCGGCGAGTTCGTCGAGCGTCGGCTCGCCGGCCGCCTGCGGATCGCGTCCGGCCAGCACGACGCCGACCGTCTCGCCATCGTCGAGCATGGACATCGCATGGCGGCTGGATGCGTCCTCGTGGAAGCCGAGTACCGGCTTTTCGCGCATTTTCACTTCGGCGATGATCCAGCTCGTCGACGCATCCCAGCCCGGGAAGCCGATGCCGGCCAGCTTGCGGA
>NZ_JBKYMO010001025.1:0-905 GCF_047302915.1 Massilia sp. CT11-108
AAGCCGGGCAGCGCATGCAGCGCCAGCAGCGCGCGCACGAGCGGCATCGCCACGCGCAGGTCGCGCGTGCGGCCGAGCAGCTCGAGGGCCTGCTTCTTGACTTGCTTCCATTCAGGGGGGACGGCGGGGACGATCGTGTCCCCATACTGGACTTCTGGCTTGCCGAGCGCACTCTGCTCGAGCTCCAGGAATGCGGGGTCATACTCGAGATTCGGTCCGCAAGGGGCGGTCTCCTCCAAATCCTCGAGCAGGACATCGACGTCGACAATACTCATGATTGTGCGCGTTCTTACTAGTTGTAGGACGTGTTTGAACTCGTCGTCACGGCACCGGGCCGCGCGCGGTTCTTATTTAGTGTGTTTCGTGAGGATTTTTCCCCTACGAACCGCGCACTATACGCCATTTAGCGGTCTCGTCGTTAACACGAAACCTAAATTTTTTTGCACTAATATTTGCCCAAAATGGTTGACAGCAGTTTCAGAACACGATCATTTTTCGGCACAGATGAGCCAAGTAAAAGGCATTGGTTGCCTTTCATGGAACGATGCTTATGTTCTTTACAAGAGATGTCAATACGGCATTCAGGCGCAGCCTGTGACCAGGAGTAGCGGCACGCCCGTCCACGTCACCGCCACGAGCGCCAGCACGGCCAGCACGAGGCGGGCCCAGTCGACCAGGCCGGCATCCTCGCGCCGGGGCGCCTCGCGCGCGGGGTGGGGCCGTGCCCCCACATGCACCCGCAGAAACGCCACCAGGGAGCCCGGCAGGGTGCGCGCCAGCGCCAGTAGGCGGCGCGGGGGGCGGCCGGGTGGGTGTTTTTTTGGGGCAAGTTCGCGCAGCTTGCCGAGCGTAATCTGCAGGCCGTAGTGGCGGCACAGCATGGCGAGGCAGGCCGCGCCGCAATC
>NZ_JBKYMO010001026.1:0-904 GCF_047302915.1 Massilia sp. CT11-108
GTGCAGGCCGTGCTCGTGGCGCCGGGCGCGGCCAGCGCGACGGTGCGTTCCGCGTCGGTTTTGACTTGCGCGGGCAGGTGCAGCCGCTGCCGCAAGGTGGCCGGACCGGCCGTGTCGAGGGCGATGCCGTTCGCCTTGATCTGCGCCGCCGTCATCGCGATGCCGCGTGCGCCTGCATCTTCCGCTGCGCCGCCTGTTTCCGCGCCGCGGTCGTCGTGGCCGTGCGCATCTTTCGTGGGTGCCGAGTCCTCGCGCGTAAACAGCATCAGTCCGGCCAGGAGGAGGGCGAACGCGCACATCAGCGCGATCGCCAGGGTCTGTTTCTTCGTCATGGTGTTCTCTTCAATCTTGATCGGTGCCGGCGAGGCGTTCGATGTCGGCCCAGGCGCGCCAGGCGGTTTCCAGGCTGTCCCAGTGGCGTGTCTGCACCTGGAACCACGTCCGTTGCGCGTCGAGCACGTCCAGGAAGGAAAACTTCCCGTACTCGAATCCTTTCAGCGTCTGCTCGTACGCGGTCTTCGCGCCCGGCACGACGTCGTCGCGCAGCAGCCGGGCTTCCTGTTTCGCCGTTGCGTAGCGCGTGTGGGCAGCCGTCAGCGCGGCCGCCGTCTCGACCCGGGCCGCAGCCAGTTCGTCGTTCGCCGCGTCGGTGCGGCGCAAGGCCGCGTGCAGGGCATCCTCGTTGCGGTTGAACAGGGGCAGCGGCACGGACAGGCCGACGACGGCCTGGCGCCGGCCCACCTGGTCATCCTTTTGCGTGCCCACGGACAGCGTGACGTCCGGCACGCGCGCCGCCCGCTCGACATCCGCCCGGGGCCCCGCGCGGCGCGGCCCGCCCCCGCGCCCAAAACCCCCCCCGGCCGGGGGGCCCCCCCCCCCCCCGGCGGCAATAAGCGCCCAAACC
>NZ_JBKYMO010001027.1:0-903 GCF_047302915.1 Massilia sp. CT11-108
TCGCCGTGCATGCCCGCGACGGCGCCGGACTTGGCCTGCGATATGACCACGTAGTCGCCGGCGAGCAGGTGCTCAGCAAGCAGGTCGCCGTCCGCGGCCAGGTCGGCCATCCGGCCGATGCCCGCGCTGAACGTGGGCCAGTCGTCGTAGTCGCCCGCGTATTGCGCGAACGCGGCCAGCGCGACCTTGTTGACCGCGGCGTGGTCGGTCTCGACGTAGCCGCGGATCGTCGTCGCGTTCATGCCGCCTCCCCCATGTCGCCGTTGTGCCACCACAGTGTCGGATTGTTGTCGGCCAGGTCGCGCAGCAGGTCCCACACCACTTTCACGCGGCGCAGCCGGTACAGGTCCGTCGGTGCCGCGAGCCAGAACGAGCGCTCGGCATAAAAGCCCGGCAGCACGGGCACGAGGCGGCCGTCGTCCGGCACGGCGTACGGCGGCGCCATCATGAGGCCCATGCCCAGCGATGCCGCCTCGATCTGCGCCGTCATGCCCGAGCAGCACAGCCGGCGGCGCGGCGTGAATCCGAGCTCGTTCAGGTACGACAGTTCGCGACTCGCGAGGCGGTCCTGCACGTAGTCGACGAAGTCGTGGCGCTCCAGGTCCGCGTGCGTGCGGATCGGCGGGTGCTTCGCCAGGTAGGTCGGCGCCGCGTACAAATAAAATCGGAAGGAGGCAAGACGGGTGACCATGTACCGCCCCGTCGACGGCGGGTCGAGCATGACGCCCAGGTCGGCCTCGCGGTTGGCGAGGTTGGCGAAGCGCGGCAGCGCCAGCAGGTCGATCGACAGATCCGGATGATCCTCGAACAGCTTCACGAGCAGCGGCGCGACGACCCGCGTGCCGAACACCTCGGGCACGCCCAGCCGCACGCCGAAGCGATGGAAGGCGCGGCGCTCGCGGC
>NZ_JBKYMO010001028.1:0-901 GCF_047302915.1 Massilia sp. CT11-108
CGATACGCGCAGGCCCAGCATGCGGTCGCCGTCGCGCAGGACCAGGATGCGTGTGTGCGGTCCGTCCCGCCGTTCGCCGGTGCCGACCCAGCGCGCGAGGTCGACGACGGGCACCAGCACGCCGCCGTGGTCCACGACGCCGGCCAGCGCGCCCGTGCGGCGGGGCGGTACTGCCAATGCATCCGGCTGCGGCAGCGCCTGCACGACGGCGTCCGCCGCGATGCCGACATCCACGGCGTCGATGCGCACTTCTGCGAGGCGCATGTCAGTGCTCCGTCGCGACGCGTTCCAGCTCGGCCAGCAGCGCGGACGCGTCGCGCGTCGCGTTGGCCTGCGCGCTCGTCGAGGCATGGATGCGGGCGATCGATTCGCTCGTCGCCGCGACCGAGCGCACGATGCGGCCGAACGCGTCTTCCACGTCGCCGGCGAGGCGCGTGCCTTCGCCCACGCGGGTGGCCGTCCCGTTGATCAGCTTCGCGATCTCGCGCGCCGCCAGCGCGGATTTCTCGGCCAGCTTGCGCACCTCGTTGGCGACGACGGAAAAGCCGGTGCCGTGCTCGCCCGCGCGCGCCGCCTCGATCGCCGCGTTGAACGCGAGGAGGTGCGTCTGGCTGGCGATGTCGCTGATCGTGTCGATGATCTCGTGCACGTCGTCGGAGGATTTCTGGATCGCGAGGATCGCATCCTTCGAGCGCGCCAGCAGGGTGCTGCCTTCGGCGGCCTGGTCGCGCGTCTGCACCGCCAGGCCGGCCGACTGCTGCGAACCCTGGGCGATGGAGGCGATCGATTGCGACAGCTCGGCCAGCACCGCGGACATCGCCTTGATCTTGGCGCCGAGCTGCTCTTCGCGGTGCACCTGTTCCGTCACGTCCATCGCGAACTTGATGACTTTATAGGGCTT
>NZ_JBKYMO010001029.1:0-898 GCF_047302915.1 Massilia sp. CT11-108
GTGGGCGCGTCTATGTCTAAACCCCCCCCCCGCGGCCCCGTCACGCGCAGCAGCCGCACGTGCGCGCCCGCGTAGCCGAGGCCCGTCATGATGGTTTGCGCGATCGTCATCTGCTCATCCAGCGCGGCCGCGTACTGCGGGGCCTCGGCGTCCGTCATGAGGACCGTGATGCCGGCCGCGCCCCAGGCGAGCGCCGCGAGCCAGATGTCGATGCCGGTCGATGCCGTGTGGTGCACGCCCAGCGGCAGCACCCGTCCCGGCACGTCGACGGCCTCCAGCAGCGCCGCGCCTTCCAGGCCGTGGACGAGCAGCACCGGCTCGCGTCCGCCCGCCTGCGTGTAGGCGTTCAGCGCGGCCTTGATGCGCATGCCCGTGTGCGCCGCGCCGGGATACGCATAGCCCAGCGCGCCCGTGGGGCAGACGGTCGTGCACGCGCCGCAGCCCGCGCACAGGTAAGGGTTCACGGCGATCAGGTCGCCCGCGCCCGAGATCGCGCCCGCCGAGCAGATCTCGATGCACGCATTGCAGCCGCTCCTGCGGTTGCGGCCGTGCGCGCACAGGCGTTCCTTGTAGGCGAAGTATTTCGGCTTCTCGAATTCGCCGACCATCCCGACGAGTTCGTCGACGGCGGCCTGGCGCGCGGCGGGATCGAGGCCCGGCGCGTAATAGCCGTGCGGGCGCTGGTGCGTCGCGATCTGCGGCGCCGCGCCGAGGTCGAGCACGAGGTCGAAGCGCGCGTGTTCCGGCTTGCTGCCTCCCGTCTGCCACGTCGCGTCGAACGCGCCGAGCCAGCCCGTCACGACGAGCGCGCGCGCCGCGAACACGGGATACAGGCGCAGCGCCGTGTCGCCGCCGTCGTCGTCCAGCAGCAGCACGGTGACGGGCAGCGACACGGCGC
>NZ_JBKYMO010001030.1:0-895 GCF_047302915.1 Massilia sp. CT11-108
GCGCGGCCCCGGGGGGCGCGGGGGGGGGGGGCGGTCCCCGGGCCGGACAGGCCGTGGCCGCGCGTGTCGTAGCGCAGCACGAAATAGTCGCGGGCCAGCACGGCGGCCTGCGGATCCCACATCGACAGGTCCGTGCCGAGGGAGTTCGACAGCACGATGCAGGGGCGCGCGGGGTCGCCGTCGGTCCGCACGTGCAGGCGGACGTCGTCAACTTGAATGAAGGCCATGGCGTCAACCCTGATCGCCGCCGCCCACGGGCAGGACGGTGCCGGTGATGTACGACGCTTCGCTTGAGGCGAGGAACAGGATCGCGGCGACCTGCTCGTCGATGGTGCCGTAGCGGTGCATCAGGCTCGTCGCGGTCGTCTGGTCGACGATGCCCTGGTACCACGTTTGCTCCTGCTCGCTCAACGGCTTCGGATTGCGCGGCACCTTGCGCGGCGGCGCTTCCGTGCCGCCGGTGGCGACGGCATTGACGCGGATGCCGTCCTGCGCGTGCTCCATCGCGAGGCTGGCCGTGAGCGCGTTGATGCCGCCTTTCGCCGCGGAATACGGGATGCGGTAGATGCCGCGCGTGGCCACCGACGACACGTTCACGATCGCGCCGGATTGCGCGGCCAGCATCGCCGGCAGCACGGCGCGGCAGCACCACAGCGTCGGGAACAGCGAGCGGCGGATCTCCGCCTCGATCTGGTCCGGCTCGTACGCCTGGTAGGGCTTGGCCCAGATCGTGCCGCCCACGTTGTTGACGAGGATGTCGATGCGGCCGCAGGCGTCCAGCGCGCGCGCCGCCAGCGTCGACGCGCCGGCCCAGGTCTCGAGGTCGGCCTCGACGACGATGGGTTGCGTCCCGGTCTCCTGCGCCACTTCGTGCACGAGCGGCGAGCGGTCCGCC
>NZ_JBKYMO010001031.1:0-892 GCF_047302915.1 Massilia sp. CT11-108
GGGCTGGTGGCAGGCGAAGCAGGCCGCGCTGGCGCTGCCCGTGCAGTGGACCGCGAGCCCGCATGCCGCGTTGTCGAGCGAGTCCGTGTTCGCCGGTTTTGCGAAGGCGCTCGATGAAGAATCGGGCCACGCGTATTTCGAGGCCGGCAGCCAGGACGCGGCCGAACTCGCGGGCACGCGCACCGTGCGGGCCGAATACCGCGCGCCGTTCCTCGCGCACGCGACGATGGAACCGCAGAACTGCACGGCGCAGGTCCTGGACGGCAAAGTGACGCTGTGGTCGCCCACGCAGGTCCCGAGCATCGCGGTGGACGTGGCGGCGAAGGTCGCGGGCGTCGCGCGCGAGGATGTGACCATCGAGGTGACGATGCTGGGCGGCGGCTTCGGCCGGCGCCTCGAGACCGACATGGTGGCGCAGGCCGTCGCCGTGGCCATGCAGACGCGCGGCCGCCCGGTGCAACTGATCTGGACGCGCGAGGACGACACGGGCCACGACGTCTACCGCCCGGCCGCGCTGGCGCGCTATACGGCGCACCTCGGCGCCGACGGGCGCGTGCTGGCGTGGGACAGCAAGCTGGCGAGCGGCGCCATCGGCCACCAGTACTTCCCGCGCAACCTCGGCCTGCCCGGTGTCGGCCCGGACAAGACGACGGCCGAGGGCGAGTACGACCTGCAGTACGCGATCGCGAACCGCCGCAGCCGCCACGTGACGGTCGACAGCGTCGTGCCGATCGGGTACTGGCGTTCGGTCGGCCACTCGCACAACGCGTTCTTCAAGGAGAGCTTCGCGGACGAGGTGGCCCATGCGGCGGGGCAGGACCCGGTCGCGTGGCGGCGCGCGCTGCTGAAGGACCATCCGCGCCACCTGGCCGCGCTGGACGCGGCGCTCGCG
>NZ_JBKYMO010001032.1:0-889 GCF_047302915.1 Massilia sp. CT11-108
GACGGCGAGCTTGTCGAACCAGGCCGGGAAGTGTTCGTACGCGGTCAGCAGCGTGTACGTGCTGATGCCGGAGTTGACGATGTATTTGTTGTAATCGCCCGCGTCGTACCAGCCCTTCGGGCTCGAGATCACGGTGCCCGCCGGGCGCTTGGGCGAGGCGGCCGATTCGTGCACGAGTACCTTGTCGTCCGGATGGCCCAGCGGCCGCGCGTACGGCCCCGCGACCCGCGCGTCCAGCGCGATGCTCGCGCGGTTCAGCGTGTAGGCGCGAATGGCGCCGGCGTCCAGCGCGCGATACGGTTCGGCGCCGATCGCGAAGACGGGCGAATCCGGCTGGCCCGCCACCGTCACGCGGTAGCTGCCGGTCGTGCGCAGGCCGGAAAAGTCGGCGATGCGCACGCGCTCGCCCGATGCGTCCCACGTCGCGGCCGGGCCCAGCGTCCCTTCGAACACGGCCTTGCCGCTGCTGGCGTCGACGACCTTGAAGCGCTCGTTCGCGCCGGCCGGCACGACGGCCAGCTTCTGTGCGGCCGGCAGGAAGCCGAGCTGGTTCACTTCGATGCCGGCCGCTGCGTGTGCGGTGCCCGTTGCGAGCAGGGCGGCAACGGCGAGGGCGGTGGGAAGGCGCGGGCGCGACGAATACATGCAGTCTCCTTGGATCTTATGGAATTGAAATCGATTTCATCCTACCCCGCCCGCGAAAGTAAAGTCAATCATCCAATCGCGCGGAACGCCCGTCAATACGGGCGCCGTTCATTTCGGCACGGTGCGCAACCGGCGCGCCGCGAGCCAGTCGACGACGACGCCGGCGAGTCCGATGCGGTGGTCGGCGAACGCATGGTCGCTGGGCAGCGTGACGGCGTGCACCTGCGCGCCGCGCTGCGCCGTG
>NZ_JBKYMO010001033.1:0-885 GCF_047302915.1 Massilia sp. CT11-108
CCGCGCAACTGGGCGCCCCGGCGCCGGCGCGGCGGCCGGCGGCGGCGTGGTCCGGTTGGCGCAGGGCGACTACGTCAGCGGCACCATCGACCTGCGCTCCGGCGTGATGCTGGAAGTGGCCGAAGGTGCGCGCCTGCTGGCCAGCACGGACCTGAAGGACTATCCGGAGCGGCGCGCGCGCCGGCCCACGGTCCAGGACAGCAATATGGGGATGAACCAGTCGCTGATCTTCGCCGAGCGCTGCACGCGCGTCGGCGTCCGCGGCAAAGGGCTCATCGACGGGCGCGGCACGCCGGCCAACTTCCCGGGCGAGGAAACGACCGGCGCCACGCCGGGCCGGCCGTTCCTCATCCGCATGCTCGATTGCAGCCGGGTCGTCATCGCGGATGTCCGGTTGAAGGATTCGCCGTGCTGGATGCAGAACTACCTGAACTGCGAGGACCTGATCGTGGACGGCATCCACGTCGAGAACCAGGCGAACCACAACAACGACGGCATCGACATCGACGGCTGCCGCCGCGTCATCGTGCGCAACTGCTTCATCAGCGCCGAGGACGATGCCCTGTGCTTCAAGGGTGCTAGCCAGCGGCCGATCGACCAGGTGCTCGTCGAGCACTGCCGCCTGTACAGCACGTGCAATGCGCTGAAGTTCGGCACGGATTCGCAGGGCGATTTCCGCAACGTGCTCGTGCGCCACGTGGAGGTGGGCGGGCCGGCGGCCGACATGCGGGCCATGAAGCGCCGCAAGGCCGACGGCGGCATCTCGTGGGAATCCGTCGACGGCGCTACGGTCGAACGGGTGCTCGTGCACGATGCGCACATCGTGCGCGCCGAGAGCCCGCTGTTCCTGCGCCTGGGCGACCGCGGGCGCGTGCGGCCGGAGCA
>NZ_JBKYMO010001034.1:0-886 GCF_047302915.1 Massilia sp. CT11-108
TGATAGCTCAGTCGGTAGAGCGACGGACTGTTAATCCGCAGGTCCCTGGTTCGAGTCCAGGTCGGGGAGCCAGAATTCAAAATGGGCGTCGAGAAATCGATGCCCATTTTCGTTTTTGCCCGCCCCAGCAGGAAACAAAAAAACGAGCGAAAATAACGACTTACGTTATCCCGAGATCGTTTCCCAATGTCTACTGCAGCTTCGCCAACATTCCCCCGCGGCGCCGACGTCAACCCGAAACCGCTCGGCGTCGCGTTGTTGCTCATCGTCCTCGGCGCGTGGTATCTCGCGCAGACCGTCGGTGCGAAGCACGCCGCCTTGTTCGTCGTCGGCGCGCTGCTCGGCCTCGCGCTGTACCACGCCGCTTTCGGCTTCACGTCCGCGTGGCGCGTCTTCATCGCGGACGGCCGCGGCGCCGGCCTGCGCGCGCAGATGATCATGCTCGCCGTCGGCGTCGCGCTGTTCTTTCCGGCACTGTCCGCCGGCACCCTGTTTGGCAATCCCGTCAATGGGCTCGTGTCGCCCGCGGGCACGTCCGTGATCGTCGGCGCGTTCATGTTCGGCATCGGCATGCAGCTGGGCGGCGGTTGCGCGTCCGGCACGCTCTACACGGTCGGCGGCGGCAGCACGCGCATGATCGTGACCCTGCTTGCGTTCATCGCCGGTTCCGTCATCGCGACGGCGCACATGCCGTTCTGGACGTCGCTGCCGCAACTGAAACCGGTCTCGCTCGTGAAGACGCTGGGCCTGGCGCCCGCGCTGCTGCTCAACTGGGCCGTGTTCGCGCTGATCGCGTACGTCACCGTCGTCGTCGAGAAGCGCCGGCACGGCCGCCTCGTCGACCCGACCGTGCGGCCCGCGCACGCGTCGCCGTGGCTGCACGGGC
>NZ_JBKYMO010001035.1:0-817 GCF_047302915.1 Massilia sp. CT11-108
CCTCGACCTCGTGCACGGCGCCGGGCGCACAGCCGGCCGCCGCGGTCTCCGTGTCGTGCAGGGCGCGCAGCGCGGCCAGGCGGCCGGCGTCGTCCGCGATGTACGGCAGCACGAGCGCGGCGAAGCGGCCGGCGCCCGTCATCCAGTCGTCCGCGTAGGCGCGCACGAGGCGCGCGCCCAGCCACGCGTCCGCATCGATCGCTTCCGTGACGCTTTCTCCCGCCAGCGTGCCGCGCCCGAGCTGCCACAGGTGCTCGTACAGGCGCATGTAGAACGTCCACATCGGGTTGCGCGGCGTGCTGGCGCGGGCCAGCGCGCGATAGATGTCGGCCATGCGCAGGCCGCACTGGCGCTGCAGCCTGTCGTTGATGCACAGGTCCGTGTACAGGTTCGCGACGAGCGGCGCCTGCTCCTCCAGGCTGGGCAGCCCGCGCCGGATGCGCGCCAGCATGCGCATGTGGTCCGTCGCGTTGCCGGGTGCGAGCACGTGGTGGCCGATCTCGTGGGCGAGGATCTCGACGGCGTAATCGTCGAGCCCATACTTGCGCACGGCTTCCAGGTCGATCACGACGCTCTGGTCGGCGAGGCGGATCATCGCGAAGCTGCCGCGCAGGCCCTCCTTCGCCGCCGCGAGCGTGCTGGCGCACAGGCGCGGGTCGTGCAGGTGCGTGTAGCGGCTCCACGCGGCCAGCGCCTGCGGCCAGGCGGCGTGCCAGCGTGCCGTCAACTGCCGCATGTCGGCCGCCATCAACGCGGCTCCCGGGGCAGGACGCGGATCGCGTGCGTGTACGGCGACGTCAGCGCCAGCTGTGTCTTT
>NZ_JBKYMO010001036.1:0-870 GCF_047302915.1 Massilia sp. CT11-108
GCGTGGACGTCGCGTGCGCGTTCAGGTGCCCGATCCGTTCCGGCGCCACGCCGGTGGGCGACGCCAGCGAACTCGCCGCCATCAAGACCATCTTCGGCGCGGGCCGCGGTCCCGCCGTCTCGGCCACGAAGTCCGCGACCGGCCATTTGCTCGGCGCGGCCGGCGGCGTGGAAGCCATCTTCACCGTGCTCGCGCTGCGCGACCAGGTGGCGCCGCCGACCCTCAACTTCGAGCAGCCGGATGCGGCGGCGGAAGGCGTCGACATCGTTGCGGGCGCGGCGCGCAAGATCGCGACGGAGTATGCGATCTCGAACGGGTTCGGGTTCGGCGGCGTCAACGCGAGCCTGCTGTTCCGGCGGCGCTAGTCGTCGTCCCTGCGAAGGCAGGAACCCAATTCCGCTTGCGTGACCACGCCGGCAAACTTGCATTCTCGCCTCCGCGGGAATGACGTTTTTGGGCTGCAGGACTAACGTTTGCGCGCCCTGTCCGTCAGCACGAGCGCGATCCCGCCCAGGATCGCCACGACGGCCACCAGCAGCCGCGTCGTGAATGCTTCATCGAGCCACAACGTGCCGCCGACGGCCGCGATCACGGGCACGGACAGTTGCACGCTCGCGGCCTGCAGTGCCGACAGCCCGCGCAGCGCCGCATACCAGATCACGTAGCCGAGCCCCGACGTGAGCGCACCGGATGCGATCGCGAGCAGCACGCCGGCCGCATCCGCCTGCGCGCGTGCCGCGCACATCAGGCCAAGCGCCAACGCCAGCGGCGTGGCGCGCAGGAAGTTCGATGCCGTGGCCGCGTTCTCGTTCGCCTATCTCACCTTGCCGGCAGGGACCGGCGCGCTGATCCTGTTCGGCGCCGTCCAGC
>NZ_JBKYMO010001037.1:0-868 GCF_047302915.1 Massilia sp. CT11-108
TCAGCGCGCCGACCATGCCCTGCTTGTCGGCGTGCCGTCCCACGTCCGACCATTCGGACGGCTCGACCGGCAGGCCGACGATCTCCAGCGGCCGCCACGCGTCCGAGTTCGCGTAGTCGTGCGCCGTGATCCCGCGCACCGAGATCACGCCGACGGGGCCGGGCGACGCGATCGCCACCGCGACGATGGACGTGCCCCACAGCAGGACCTGGCGCTGGCCGGTACCCACGGTCTGGATGATTTCCAGCGCGTCGATCGCCACCGGGCCGTTCAGTGCGGCCAGGTTCGCATTGGCGGCGGTGACGTCGATGCCGACCGTGACGTACACGAGCGGATCGCCCATCCACCACACGATCGTGGCGCCGTCCTGGTTCTGGTACGTGTGGAAGGGAATGTTGCGCAGCTCCTTCTCGGACGGCAGCCGGGCCCACACCGTGAACGGCCCGCCCAGCATGCCGTAGTCCTGGTCCGGCAGCTCGGGCGCGAGCTGCGGGTTGATCGACCAGCGCAGCTGGGCCATCGCATAGCCCTCGATGCCGCGCCGGCGCCATTCCTCCGCCCAGCGCTGGTCTTGCGGATCGCGGGCCCGGTTGATGTGCGCCCAGTTCGTCAGCGCGGCGCGGGCGTAGAAGCGATAGGGGTCGACGACGCGGCTCATGCTTGTTCCTCCCAGGGTGCGTTCAGCAACGAGACGTAGGTGATCTTGACCGGGTCGGCCGGCCACGTGGCATCGAACAGATAAGGCTTGTCGGCGAAGCGTTCGCGCTTGACGCCCAGCGCCAGGCCGTTGGCCCCGCGGCTGCCCGGCTTGAGGACGACGATGGCGCGCTGGCCGCCCGGCGCCGGGATCACGCGCTGGATCACGTCC
>NZ_JBKYMO010001038.1:0-860 GCF_047302915.1 Massilia sp. CT11-108
GTCGAAGCGGTCGCCCACGTCGAGCGTGACGGCCAGCCCCGCGTGCGCATCGTGCGCGACGGTGTCGGCCTGCGCCGCGCGCAGCTCGGCCCATGTGGAATCGCCCGGCGCCGTCGCCGTCGCGCCGTACGACGTCAGTTGCACGACGAGGAAGGGCAACGCGGGCTGGCCGAAGCGCTGGCGCCAGTCGCGCATCAGCATGGGCAGCAGGGTGCGGTATTCATCCGCCGCGTCGGCATTCGCTTCGCCCTGGTACCACGCCGCCAGCTTGAATTTGTAGCCGACCAGCGGCGCGATCATGCCGTTGTACAGCGTCGTGTAGCTCGTCAGCATGTCCCACGGTGCCGGCGGCACGGCGAGCCCCTTCAGCGCGCTGCCGCGCCGGACCTTCCACGCGGCCGGCAGCGGGATCGCCTGGCCGTCGCTCAAACCGATGGTGCGGTTGGCCGGTGCGCCCGTCATGCCGCCGCTGCCCAGGACGCGCAGGACGATCACGTTGCGGCCCGGCTTGAACACGCCCGCGGGCACCGGATAGTCGCGCCCCAGCCAGGCCAGCCCGGCGCCGCCCACACGCTGGCCGTTGACCCAGGTGGTGTCGTACGTGTCGACGGGGCCCAGGTGCAGCGCGTACGCCGCCCGCGCCTGCGCTTCCGTCAGCGTGACGGTCGTGCGGTACCACGTCACGCCGTCGACACCGGAGCCCGCCGGCGTGACGCTCTCCCACGCGCTGTCGTCGAAGTCCGGCGCGACGAAGGCACGCTGCGCGCTGAAGGGGATCCAGCCCTGGATCGGGGCCGAGTCGCTGCGCACCTTCGGCGACTACAAGACGGGCATCGACCTCGTGACGCAATACGGCACGG
>NZ_JBKYMO010001039.1:0-856 GCF_047302915.1 Massilia sp. CT11-108
GGCGGCGCCGAAGAGCTTCTTCCCGCAGGAAGACACCGGCCAGATGACAGTCAACGTCGACGCCCCGCAGGACATGTCGTACGAAGGTCGCCTGGCGGTGCTCAAGCGGATCGAAGCGGTGCTGATGAAGGACCCCGGCGTCAGCGACGTCGCCTCGAAGGTCGACCACGACACCACCAATCTCTATCTCACCCTGAAGCCCCGCGGCGCGCGCCCACCGCTGGCCGAAGTGCTCGGGCAGCTGCGCGCGGAGACCGCCTTCCTGCCGAACGTCAAGGTGTTCTTCAGCCCGGTGCAGAACCTCCGGATCGGCGGACGTGGCTCGAAAAGCACCTACCAGTACACGCTGCAGGCCGTCAGTCCCGCCTCGCTCGAGACCTCGGCCGCCCGCCTCGTCGAGGAGCTGGGCAAGTCGCCGGTGTTCGTCGGCCTGGCCACCGACTCCCAGCGCGACGGCCTGGAAGCGCGCCTCGAGGTCGACCGCGACAAGGCCGCGCAGCTCGGCGTCGACCTGGCCACCGTGCGCGCGACCGTGTATGCGGCGTTCGGCACGCGCCAGGTGTCGACCATCTATGCGCCCGAGGACAGTTACCAGGTCATCATGGAGCTGGAAGACCGCTTCCGGCGCGACGAGACCAGCCTGGAAAAAATCCACGTCCGCAGCAGCCAGGGCGCCCTGGTTCCGCTGAGCGCGTTCGCACGCGTCGGACGCGGCCCCGGCACGATGGCGGTCAATCACCAGGGCCAGTTGCCGGCGGTGACCATCACATTCGACCTGGCACCCGGCAAGTCGCTGTCCGACGCCGGCGCCGCCATCGACGCGGCGCGCCACGCGATCGCGCTGCCGGCGACCGTC
>NZ_JBKYMO010001040.1:0-848 GCF_047302915.1 Massilia sp. CT11-108
GCAGCGCGGTGCCCGCGATCCCGGTCGGCCTGCCGGCGAGCCTGCTGGGCCAGCGTCCGGACCTCGCCGCGAGCGTCGCCACCCTGAAGGCGTTCAATGCGCAGGTGGGCGTGGCGGAAGGCGCGTACTATCCGAGCCTGTCGCTGACCGGGAATTTCGGCTATGCGTCCGAGACGCTGAGCAACCTCGCCAAGGGCAGCGCGCGCCAGTTCTCGTTCGGACCGCTCGCGCTGTCGCTGCCGGTGTTCGAGGGCGGCCGCATCGAGGCCAACGTGAAGCTGGCCAAGGCGCGCTACGACGAAGCCGTCGCGAACCACGAAGGCCGCCTGCTGACGGCGCTGCGCGAAGTGGAGGATGCACTGTCGGACGTGCAGCAGCGCCAGAAGCAGGGCGACGTGCAGGTGCAGGCGCAGCAGGCCGCCGTGCGCGCCGTGCAGGTGGCGCAGGCGCGCTTCGACCGCGGCGTGTCGACGTATCTCGACGTCACCGATGCGCAGCGTTCCGCGCTGGCCGCCGACCGCGCGGCTGCGCAGATCCGTACGCAGCGGCTGCTGGCGGCGGTGTCCGTCGCGCGTGCGCTGGGCGGCGGATGGCAGCAGGGTAAAGCGGAAGCGACCGTCGCATCACGCTGATCGTTCAACGGGGGCCCGAAGAGGATTACAATCTCAGGATTGTCAACCTCACAAGGGACCCCAATGAAGCACCTCCTCGCCCCCCTGGCGCTGGCCGCAGCGACCCTGTGCGCCACCGTCCACGCCACGGGCCCTTGTTCAGCCAGAAGTAGTCGCGGCGTGCCTTGCCCAGCGGCGTGGCGTCCTTGTGCACCGCGGCCCACAGCGCCACGTTGC
>NZ_JBKYMO010001041.1:0-845 GCF_047302915.1 Massilia sp. CT11-108
GGCCGGAAGTGACCGCGTCGGCGGACGGCAAGGTGGCCGACGCCCGGCCCGAGGAAGCGGCCCGGGTCGCGCGCGCGGACACGCCCGTGCTGAAGCCCTGGATCCTCCCGAGCGGCAATGCATTCATCCGCGATCCGGCCCGCCGCTACCGGCGTCCGGCAACGGAACCGGCCGTCGACGCACCGTTCGCCAAACTGGCATTCGACGACAGCGGCTGGCGCACCGTCACCCTGCCGCACGACTGGGCCATCGAAGGCCCGTTCCTGACGACGGGCCCGTACGGCGGCATGGGCCGCCTCAAGACGTGGGGTCCGGCCTGGTACCGGCGCAAACTGGACATTCCCGCCGCCGACCGCGGCAAGAAGATCTTCCTCGACGTCGACGGCGCCATGTCGTACGCGAGCGTGTGGGTCAACGGCCACCTCGCGGGCGGCTGGCCCTATGGCTACAACTCGTTCCGCATCGACCTGACGCCGTGGCTGCGGCCGGGCGGCGCGAACCAGCTCGCGATCCGGCTCGACAACCCGCCGGAATCGGCGCGCTGGTACCCGGGCGCGGGCCTGTACCGCAACGTGTGGCTGACGAAGACCGCGCCCCTGCACGTGGGCCAGTGGGGCGTGACCGTGACGACGCCGGACGTGTCGGCCGAATCGGCGCGCGTCGCGTGGCAGGTGGCGCTCGACAACGAGGGCGCCGCATCGGTCGACGCGACGGTGACGACGGAGCTGTACGCATTGGACGAACGCGGACGCATCGCGGGCAAGCCGGTGGCGACCGCCGTCTCGGCACCGACGACCGTCGCCGCCGGCGCGAGCGGCACGGTCAGCGGTTCGACGACCGTGAGC
>NZ_JBKYMO010001042.1:0-841 GCF_047302915.1 Massilia sp. CT11-108
ACCGCCCGGTGCGGACCCGCACGCCGGGTGGTGTGGCAGGGGACCGGCCAGACAACTGGCCGCCCCTATGCCGATCCTGCGTCATTCCCGCGCACGCGGGAATCCATGCTGAGTGTCCGAAGTCGGCTAGCTATTCGATTTCTGGAGCTCAGTATGGGTTCCCGCTTTCGCGGGAACGACGGGGTTGGGTTTCGTATTGAATTGACACCGGATCATCCAAAAAACATCATAAGTCTGAATACACCGTCTACATACCTCAGACTCCTTGAATGTTTCTCCCTGCGGAACTTGCATGCCACAGTGCATGATGATATGTTCCTGAGACCTCCGGCCACGTCGCTCTCGAACCTATGCATGTCACTCCCCGCCTCCCGATGAAGTCGTCCGCACTGAAAAAGCTCACTGCGGCGGTCGCAAGTGCGCTGGTCCTGACGTCGGCGGCCCACGCGGCCGGCCTCGGCAAGCTCACGGTGTTGTCCGCACTCGGCCAGCCCTTGCGCGCCGAAATCGAACTGACGGCGGTGTCCGGCGACGAGGCGTCCGGCCTCACCGCGAAGCTGGCGTCGCCGGAAGCGTTCAAGGCGGCCAACATCGATTTCAATCCGGCGCTGCTGTCGCTGCGCTTCAACGTCGAGCAGCGCGGCGGCCGCCAGTTCATCCGCGTCAGCTCCACGCAGCCGCTGAACGAGCCGTTCGTCGACATGCTGCTGGAACTGTCGTGGAATAACGGCCGCCTCGTACGCGAATACACGTTCCTGCTCGATCCGGCCGAGCTGCGCGCGACGCAGTCGGCGCAGGTCGCGGCGAGCGAATCCGCGCGGCCGCGCACGGAAGCGGCACC